>NZ_DASWXE010000118.1:0-1962 GCF_036405635.1 Gemmatimonas sp.
TGGCGGCCTGCATGACCGTCGTGCCGACGGGTACCGAGACGACGATGCCGTCGATGGTCAGGTCGACCAGCGCAACGTCGGCGACGGCGGCGCTTCCGTTGTCGGTGAGATCAATGGCGGGTTTGATCATGACGCCACCTGCGAGGCTGGGGGCGCGGCGCCGGCTGGAGCCAGCAAGTCCGCGGTGAAGTGCTTCATCACGCTGCGCACCGGCATGGGCGTGAGCCCCCCGAGTGCGCACAACGAACCGAGCTCCATGGTTTCGCACAGTTCTTCGAGCAGGTCCCACTGCTCACGGACCTTCTCGCGTCGGCGGAGCCGCTGAATGACCTCGACCCCGCGTGTGGAACCCACCCGGCATGGCGTGCACTTGCCGCACGACTCGTGCGCGCAGAAGGCCATCGCAAACTCGGCCTGGGCGGCCATGTCCACCGTATCATCGAAGGCCACAATGCCACCGTGCCCCAGCATGGCTCCGATAGACGCGAAGTGTTCATAGGTGAGCGGCGTGTCCCACTGCGATGCGGGCAAGTAGGCGCCCAGTGGACCGCCTACCTGAATGGCCCGCAGCGGCCGTCCCGAATAGCTGCCACCGCCAAATCGCTCCACGAGCTCGCGCAGCGTGATGCCAAACGGCAACTCCACCAGGCCGCCGCGCTGGATGTTGCCGCCCAACTGGAAAGGCATGGTGCCGGTGGACCGGTCCATGCCATGGGCGGCGTAGTGCTGCGCGCCCTGCGCCAGCACGTCGGTGACGGCGGCGAACGTCAGCACGTTGTTGATCACCGTAGGCTGTCCGAAGAGCCCTTGCAGTGCTGGCAACGGCGGCTTCGCCCGCACCACGCCGCGTTTGCCCTCGAGGCTTTCGAGCAACGCGGTTTCTTCGCCGCAGATGTACGCTCCACCACCCATGCGCAGTGCGATGTCAAACGCGTGGGCTCCGCTGCCCACCGCCGCGCCCAGCACACCGGCCTGGCGCGCGATGAGCAAGGCTTCGGCAAACACCTTGGCGGCGTATGGGTATTCGGACCGCAGGTACACGTAGCCCTGCGTTGCGCCCACCGCGAGACCCGCAATGGTCATCCCTTCGATCAACTGGAAGGGATCGGCCTCCAGCAACAACCGGTCGGCGAAGGTGCCGGAGTCGCCTTCATCGGCGTTGCACACCACGTACTTCTGCGCCGCGTTGGCGTTGCGCACGGTTTCCCATTTGATACCGGCGGGGAACGCGGCACCACCGCGGCCGCGCAGCCCCGACGCGCTGACCTCCTGCACGATGGCCGCAGGCGACATGCTGACCGCCCGCTCCAACCCACGCAATCCTCCGACCGCCCGATAGTCGTCGAGTGACAAGGGATCGATGCGTCCCACACGCGCAAATGTGAGCCGCACCTGGTCGGCCAGCCACGGGACCTTGTCCACGAGACCGATGCACTTCTCGTGACTCCGCGCGGGGATACCGTTGGCGAACAACGAAGGCACGTCAGCGGCCGAGACATTCGCAAAGCCAATGCGACCGTCGGCGGTGTCGATCTCGAGCAGCGGCTCCATCGAGTACGCTCCCCGTGAGCCGTTGCGCGACACCGTGACATGTCCGTCGCGCACAGCGGGTACCCGCGCAAGCGCGGCCGCCACTTCATCGGCCCCCACGGAGCGCGCCGCGGTATCGTTGGGAACATGAATACGTGTCATGCCGCCCCCTGCCGCACATCACGCGCCTGGCTTGGCAGCTCGGCCAGCAACTGGTCGAATCGTTCCGGCGTCACGCCGCCCACGATACGATCGTCGATACGCACCGTCGGTCCCAACGCACAGTTGCCAAAACAGTAGGCGGCTTCGATGTGCACACGTTGGTCAGCGGTGGTCTGCCCAAGCTCCACGCCCAATGCCGTGCGGGCATGTGTGGCCAGCTCCCGGCAACCCACCGCCTGGCAGGCCTCCGCCATGCACAGCTGCACGACG
>NZ_DASWXE010000119.1:0-41370 GCF_036405635.1 Gemmatimonas sp.
ACGAAGCTGCCGTCCTTGCGGAACACCTGGATGCGATCGTTGGGACGGTCGCACACATACACCAGGCCGTCGGACGTGGGCTCGGCGCAGTGCACCGGATTCCGGAACTGCTGGATGAGCGGTGCCGACGGATCGTATGGCGGCGTGCGCGCGTCGTCGGGCTTGTTGCCATAGGCGCCCCAGTATCGCTTGAGCTTCCCGGTGTTCATGTCGAGCACGGCCACACGCTTGTTGCCGTAGCCGTCGGAGACGAATGCCTCGCCGGCCTTGGCATCGAACGAGATCTTGGCGACGCGTCCGAAGTGTGTGCTGTCGTTGCTGTTGGACGGCTGCTTGGGCGTGCCGTATTGCGCGAGGAACTTGCCGTCGCGCGTGAACTTGAGGATGTGCGAATCGTTGGCGCCATTGCCGCCGATCCACACGTTGTCCTTGTCGTCGAGTGTGATGCCGTGATTGGACGACGGCCATTCGTAGCCAGCGCCGGGTCCGCCCCAGGCCCGCACGAAGTTGCCGTTCGGGTCGAACTCCACGATCGGCGGTGCCGACGAGCAGCACTCATCCGGCGCACCCTTGGCCGTGGACTCGGTGCGCTGGTTCAGTGTGGAGTCGCCGCGGTGGATGATGAAGACGTGGTCGCGGCTGTCGACACCCACGCCGATGACGGAGCCCAGGATCCAGTGGTTGGGCATGGGGCGCGGCCAGAGCGGGTCGACTTCGAACCGTGGGGCCTGCACGGTCTGCATGTCATCGGCCTGCAGCGTGGTATGCAGGGCACCAAGTGCCGCGAGGGAGACGAGCAGCGCCGTCCAGCGTGCCGAGAGGCGGACCTTCCGCATCGGATACTCCATGAGGTGGGAACCCCGTGTGCAATTGCGGGGCGAGGAGATAAGTTCTTGCGGCGCCCCGGGCCGCCCGCTGTGACCGCATGAAGCGGCATGGGGGCAGGGCGCTCCCACCAGCCGTCGAAACGACGGTGAAGCGCCCCCGAAGCACCATGAAGTGCCCCACCTAAGTAACCCGCCCGTTCCCACCTGTCCAGACGTGCCGTTGCGCGTGTCGACCTTCTGCAAGTTCCTGCTCGCGCTCTGCGCCGCGTTGATCGTGAGTGTGATTCCACGATCGACGGCATCGGCACACGAAATCCCGCGCCATGTGGCGGTGCGGGCGTTTGTGATGCCGCAGGCTGATCGTGTCCGGCTGTTGGTGCGCATTCCCATGGATGCCGTGCGTGATGTGGAGTTCCCGCTGCGTACGGATGCACGCGATGGGGCGGTCGATGTCGCACGCCTCACGCCGTTCCTGCATGACGCGGCCCGGTTGTGGGTGGCCGATGGGATCCGGCTGCGCGACGGTGGCGAAGCGCTGCCGTCTCCCGATGTGATCGCCGTGAGAGCGGCGATGCCCGGCGACCGGGCCTTCGAGCAGTGGAGCACCGCGCTCACCGCCGTGGAAACACAGCCGTTGGCGGATACCGTGCGCATCGCGCCGCTGCAGCTGTCGCTCGATGTGCTGCTCGAGGTGCCGTTGGCGAAGCCGGTGACCGACCTCGTCCTCGAACCGCAGTGGGCGCACCTGGGCATCGAGACGACCACGGTGATGCGGCTCGTGTTGGCCGATGGCGCGGAGCGGCTGTTCACGTGGAATGGCAATCCAGGCTCGGTGCGTCTCGATCCGTCGTGGTGGCATGCCGCAGCACGCTTCGTGGGGCAGGGAGCGCTGCACATGTTCGGTGGCATCGATCACGTGCTGTTTGTGCTCTGTCTCGTGCTGCCGTTCCGGCGTGTACGGCCGCTGATCGGGATCGTCACGGCGTTCACGATTGCACACTCCATCACGCTGGCCGCGGCCGCGTTGGGCTATGCGCCCGATGTGCAGTGGTTTGCGCCGTTGGTGGAAGTGGTGATCGCGGCGTCGATCGTGGTGCTGGCGCTCGAGAACATTGTGGGTGCGAAGCTCGAACGCCGCTGGATGATGGCGTTTGTCTTCGGTCTCGTGCACGGCTTCGGGTTTTCGGCGGTGCTGCAGGAGGAGTTGCAGTTTGCCGGTGGTCACCTGCTGACGGCGTTGGCCGCGTTCAATGTGGGCGTGGAGCTCGCGCAGGTGGTGGTGCTGCTGGTGGCCGTGCCAGTACTGGACTACGTGTTTGCGAAGATGATCCCCGAGCGCCCCGGTGTGATCGTGGCCTCGGCGCTGGTGGCGCATGAGGCCTGGCACTGGATGGGTGATCGCGCGTCGGCATTGCAAGGCATGACGCTGGCGATGCCGGCGTTTGATATCGACTTCTGGCTGGTGGTGATTCGCGTGGCGATGATCGTGCTCGTGCTGGTGGGACTGATGTGGGCGCTGTCGGGTGTGATGACGCGGTTGCAGCAACCGAAGACGAAGGTGTCGGCACTGACGTGGCTGGTGTTGCTGGGTGGCGGGCTTGTCGGCAGTGCCGTGACGGGGAGACCGCTCGAAGCACAGGCGGCACCACGTTCGACCATGGCGGGGGTGTACACCACCGCGCAGGCGAACAAGGGCAAGGAAGTCTTTGCCAGTTCCTGCCTCGGCTGTCATACCACAGCGTCGCATATGGGCGCGGCTTTCGAACTCAAGTGGTTCGGGCGCCCGTTGTTCGATCTGTTCGACTATCTCAGCCAGTTGATGCCGAAGACGGCGCCTGGCACGCTGACCGAAGACGAGTACGTGTGGGTGACCGCATACATTCTGCGGCTCAATGGCATGCCGGCGGGCAAGACGGAATTGTCGGCCGAACCGGCGTGGCTCAAGGCAGTGCGCGTGGATACGGCGAAAGCGCCGGTGGCACGCGGTGGGGAATACACTGAACGCAACCGGGAGTGATGATGACGCGACGTGGGACCGCGAAGCTCGTGGCCTTGGCCACGATTGCTGCAACAGTGGGAGGTGCGCTGCTCGTGCAGGCGGGCACGTCGACGGCGCAGCCCGGCAAGCCGCTCGAGCGTGGCAATGCCTATGGGGAATGGCGTCATTGGGGCGCCGACCAGTGGAGCACGCGCTATTCGCCGCTCGAACAGATCAATGCCACCAACTTCGACTCGCTGCAGGTGGCGTGGGAGTGGAAGGGCGGCGCGTTCGGCAAGGACGAGTACTATCGCACCACGCCGTTGTATGCGAACGGCCGCTTGTTCACGGTCGCGAGCACACGGCGTGTCGCCACGGCCCTCGATCCCTCCACGGGCGAGACCCTGTGGATGTATCGCCTCGACGAAGGCATTCGTTGGCAGAAGGCTCCGCGTCAGTTCGCGGGACGTGGTGTGTCGTATTGGACCGACGGTGCGCGTGAACGCATCCTGCTGGTGACGCCGGGATATCATCTCGTCTCGCTCGATGCAAAGACGGGCAAGCCAGACGCCGCGTTCGGCAAGAGCGGCGTGATCGACCTCATGGAAGGTCTCGGCTATCCGATGGTACCACTCGCCGTAGATGACTCGGGTCCGCTCATCATCTCCGACGCGGCGCCGTATCGCAAAGCCAAGCCGGGCGAGACATGGGATCCGGTGAAGAAGATCGGTGCCGACGGCACGGTTGGCATCGAGGGCCAGATCGCGGCCAGCTCACCGGCGATGGTGGTGGGCAATGTGCTCATCGTCGGTAACTCGTCGATTCACGGCTACTACCCGATCAAGGCCAGCAATCCGATCGGCACGGTACGCGCGTTCGATATCCCGACGGGTCGCCTGTTGTGGAAGTTCAATCTCGTGCCGCAGCCTGGTGAGTACGGTGCCGATAGCTGGAAGAATGGTTCCAAGCAGGGCACCAAGGGTGTGGGCAAGGTGGACGCTTGGGCGCCGTATGCGGCCGACGAACAGCTCGGACTCGTGTACATCCCGGTGGGCATGCCGCTCATGGACGAATACGGCGGTCATCGCCCGGGCGACAATCTCTTCGGCAACAGTCTGGTCGCACTCGATGTGAAGACGGGCAAGCGGAAGTGGCACTTCCAGATGGTGCACCACGACATCTGGGACTACGACGCGCCGATGGCACCGAACCTGATGGACGTGACGGTGAACGGCCGTGCACGCAAGGTGGTGGCACAGCCGACCAAGCAGGGCTGGTTGTACGTGTTCGATCGTGCGACCGGTGAACCCATCTGGCCGATCGAGGAAAAGCCGGTGCTGGCGAGTGGCGTGCCGGGCGAGAAGTCGGCGCCCACGCAGCCGATTCCGTCCAAGCCGGCGCCGTATTCGCAGCAGGGCTTGGTGGAAGCCGATCTCATCGACTATATGCCGGCCATCAAGGATTCGGCGCTCGCGCTGGCCAAGAAGTGCCGCATGGGACCGTACTACATTCCGCCAGCGGCAAACGATGGCAAGGACAGCACGGGCTTCCGCTGCGCGTGGTATGCCCCGGGCGCGAGTGGTGGTGTGAACATCGATGGTGGTGCCACGATGGATCCGGAAACGGGTCTTCTGTATGTCGCATCCATCACGGGCCTCAGCACCACGTCGCTGGCCAACGATCCGTGTTCGGAATTCGCCTACAGCTCACCGGCCGCCAACTGCGGTCTGATCGGTGCGCTGCCGGCGCCGGCGGGCTACAAGAAGCCGGAGAACGTGGGCTTCGCGGGGCGTGCTTCGGGCTCGATGATCGGCGGTATTTCCATCGTGAAGCCCAAGGAATACGGCGGCATCACGGCGTACGACATGAAGAGCGGCGACAAGGCGTGGTGGATGCCGAACGCCGGTTTCATCAAGCAGACGAGCCGCGATCCGCTCTGGAGTGGTGTGAACATCCCGCAGTTGCCGGGACGTGGTCAGGCGCAGGCGATCACCACCAAGTCGCTCGTCATCTATGGCACGGGCCGCAGCGGTGGTTTGCCGGGTGAACCGCCGAAGCTCTTCGCGCTCGACAAGAAGACCGGCAAGCAGGTGGGCGCACTGGAAATTCCGGCCAAGACCACCGCCGTGCCGATGACGTTCCTGCACAAGGGCGATCAGTACATCGTCTTCGCGACCGGCGCCGAGGAGAACACCAGCCTCGTCGCGCTCAAGCTGCCACGCAAGCGCTAGGCGGGGCGAGAACCGCGAACAGCGGGTGGAACACAGATCGCGCAGATACAAAAACAATCCCACAGATACAGCATTTTTGTGTTGTATCTGTGGGTTTCAGTTTATCTGTGGAATCTGTGTTCCCACCGCTGTTCCTTAGCGGCCAGCGCTATTTCTTGCGTTCGTAGCGCTTGAGTGCCTTCTGTCCGACCTCTGCACCATAAATGTTGCCGGCCGCATCGACAGCCACGCCTTCTGCACTGGAGGTGCTGGGCGGCTTGGCTTCCGGGTCGGGAATGAATGCCGTGACCACGCCGGTGCGCGCACTGCCGATGCGGATGCCGCGTACCCAGGCGCCATGTGGCGGGTTCACAGAGCCTGACTCGGAATCGGCCACGTAGATCGAGTCGCGCGAGTCGATCCAGATGCCGCTCGGTCGGCTGAACTGATACCAGGTGTCGAGCACCTTGAACTGCTCGTCGACGATCAGGATACGGTCATTGCCGCGATCGCCGATGAACAGGCGACCGCGTGAATCGATGGCGAGTGCATGCGGCTGGTCGAGCTGGCCATCGCCCTTGCCGAACGTGCCCCACGTGCGCTTGAGCTTGCCCGCCTTGTCGAACACCAGCACGCGGGCGTTCGCACCCGCGCGCGACGAATGGCCCTCGGCCACGTAGATGTCGCCGTTGCGCGCCGTGATGACGGCGTTGGGCTGCCAGAAGAACGCGCTGTCGCGGCCGCCACCGGGGGCACCCAGCGTCATGAGCAGTTCGCCCTTCGGCGAGAACTTGTAGATCTGGTGTCCCTTTCCCTGTGGAGCCGGCGTGTTGCCGCCTCCGGTACAGGCGCAGTCGACTACCCAGATGTTGCCGTCACGGTCCACATGAATGCCGTGCGGTGACAGGATCATGCCCGCACCGAACGATGCGACCAGCGTACCGCGTTCGTCGAACTTGAGCACCGATGGCAGCGTGGACGCAGCGCAGGAGTTCACGCCGCAGCGTTCTGCGACCCAGATGCTCTTGCCATCCTTGTCGATGGCCACCGCGCTGGTGGAGCCCCAGGTGCGGCCGCTGGGGAGCTTGGCCCAACCCTCGACCGTTTGGAACGGATTGGGGCGGTCATTGACGGGTGGCATGGAGGCGCTGGATTGCCCCATGGCGGGAGACGCGAATGCGGCGAGCGCCGCAGCCACAGTGAGACGACGCATGAGAGGCGGGAGGAAGGGACGGGCGTCGGTGGGAAGGTCAGGAACCCGCGAGGAACATGGACCGCAGGCCTCCTCCCGGCAATGTATGAATCAGGTCGGGAAACAGGCCTGGTGATATTGCGCGGCCTGTCCCGGTACGCCAGCGTTCCCGCACGCTCGCGTCACGCCGACGCGTCGACCGGGCGCCCACCTTGGCTTCATCTCTTGTGCGCGATCTCACTCACGGCTCCATCCCGAAGCACATCGTGCGGCTGGCCCTGCCGATGGCCGCTGGCATGATCTTCCAGACGATGTACTTCCTGGTGGACCTCTGGTTCGTCGCGCGCCTGGGTGATGCCGCGGTGGCCGGTGTGAGCGCCGCCGGCAATGTGCAGTACATCGTCATGTCGCTCACCCAGGTGCTGGGTGTGGGGACGATGGCACTCATCTCGCACGCCGTGGGCCGCAAGGATCGCGACGACGCAAACCTGATCTTCAATCAGAGTGTCGTGTGGGCCGGCGTGTGCGCCGTGATCACCGTGCTGGGTGGCTACCTGCTGTGCGAGTACTACATGCGCACCGTGGGTGCCGATGCGGCCACGCACGATGCCGGCGTCACCTATCTGCGCTGGTTCATTCCCGGGCTCGGCTTGCAGTTTGCGCTGGTGTCCATGGGCGCTGCGCTGCGCGGCACCGGTATCGTGAAGCCCATGATGGTCGTGCAGATCCTCACCGTCATTCTCAACATCGTGCTCGCGCCGGTACTCATTGCCGGATGGGGCACAGGGCGTGCGCTCGGTGTGGCCGGCGCCGGTCTCGCCAGCACTATCGCCATCGCGGCTGGCGTCATGCTGATGCTCGGGTACTTCTTTCGCCTCGAGCACTATGTGTATTTCCAGCGCGCCCTGCTCACGGTGCGCATGGATGTGCTGCGGCGCATGCTCAAGATCGGCGTGCCACCGGGCGCCGAGTTCGCGCTGATGTTCGTGTTCACGGGCGTGAACTACTTTGTGATCCGGGACTTCGGCGCTGCTGCGCAGGCGGGCTATGGCATCGGCGCCCGCGTCATGCAGTCCATCTTTCTGCCGGCGATGGCCATCGCCTTTTCGGCCGCGCCGCTGGCCGGACAGAACATGGGTGCCGGGCACCTCGACCGCGTACGCGACACATTCCGCTGGGCCGTGATTCTCGGCAGCGGATTGATGGTGGTGCTCACGCTCATCTGCCAGTGGCGCCCGGAGCTGTTCGTGCAGGGGTTCACCAACGAAGCCGCCGTGATCGTGGTGGCCGCGGAGTTCCTGCGCATCATCTCGTGGAACTTCGTGACGACGGGCATCAACTTCACCTGCAGCGGAATGTTTCAGGCGCTCGGCAACACGCTGCCATCGCTGCTGAGCAGCGCATCCCGCCTGCTCACGTTTGCCTTGCCGGCGCTGTGGCTCTCGCGGCAAGATGGTTTCAAGTTGCGGCATCTTTGGTGGCTATCGGTGGTGACCACCACCGCGCAGGCCCTCTTCGCCATCTGGTTGTTGCGCAGGGAAATCGCTCGTCGAGAGGCGGTGAAGCCACCGGTGAATCCGCAGGCGGTGCCGGCGTGATGCGCAGCATGCAATCTCTTTGCGCTCTTCGTGTCGTGGTTGGGTCGCCAATGAGAGTCGCCGCGCTTGCGATTGCTCTCCTCGCGGGCAGCGGGTGCGCGCCATCCGAGCCGGCCACGCCACGGCAGGCCGTGATGCAACTCTACGCCATGCTCGACGCGCTTGGGGTGCGAGGCGTACCCGATGCCGAGCAACTGCGCGCGCTACGCCCGTTCCTCGGAGACTCGCTGGCGAATGCATTGGCCAGCGCCGATGCTGCGCGCACGACCGCTGCTCAACGTGCACCAGACGAAAAGCCGCCCTTTGTCGATGGCGATCCGTTCAGCAGCCTGTTCGAGGGACGCACGGATGCCCGCCCGGACACCGTGATTTCGCACGCTGACACCGCGTTCGTGGTGATGGCGTTTTCGAATGCCACGCAGCGGCCTGCGGTGAACTGGAAAGACACTGTCGTGGTGACGCGTGCACAGGGTCGCTTCGTGGTGGCCGATATTCGCTACGGCACCGCATGGGAGTTCGGCTTCACGGGACGATTGCTGAACGTGCTGCACAGCGAGCCCTGAGAACCACAGCGGGGCACACCGAAATCCGGCGTGCCCCGCGCATCGTGTAGCAACCCCCAAACAGTGGGCTGGATCAGGAGCCCCGGATCAGTCGCACCGAACCCGATCCCGTCTCCACCCGAAGTCTTCCACGCCCATCGCCGATGGTGCCATGCAGCTCACGGCGCGCGAAGCGGCTGGTGGTGATCGGGAAGTCCGTCGTGATGCCGCCGCTGCCCGTTTCGATATCGACCGTGGCGCCAAAGTTGGAGGGCACGGTGATGCTCACCGAACCGGAGCCTGATTCGACCGATGCCGAGCGCGGGGACTGACGAAGGTCGAGCGTGACACCGCCGCTGCCGGCGTCGACGGTGATGCTGCCGGCGGAGGTCTCCATGAGCCGGACGCTGCCCGAACCGATGTCGATGTCGAGACGATCGCATACGGCGCCCGTGCCGCCCACTCCGCCCGAGCCGGTGTCGATGGAGCAGTCGTCGGCCTTGACGCGATCAATGGTCACGCCGCCGGATCCCGTATCCAGTCGCAGCGAGGGGCCGCGCGTGTCGCGCACAACGATGCTGCCAGAGCCGTTGTCGATGTCGAGAATACCCTGCACACGCTCGGCGGTGATGCGCGCCGAGGCGGCATCGAGCGACAGGTCGGCATCCACATCGTAGGCCTTGAGTTCGCCCACCAGCAGGTTGGCGTCGAACTTCTGTCCATCGGGCACCAGCACGCGGATGTCGGCCCACGCCTCGAGACCATTGCCCCGCGAACTGATGCGCACCTTGCGACCATCGCGCCATGAATTGTCGCCGCCCCAGGTCCCGTCGGAGCGGATGCGGGATTCGGTCGATCCCCACGACCGTTCCCCACCGCGATCATACACGATCTGGTCGTCGGGGTAGATCACGCGCAGGGTCGGAATGCCGCGCACATCACCCGTTTCGATGCGCAACTGACGTGCATCGGCGCCGCGCCGCGTGATCTCGAACTCCACATTGCGCCCGCGGCCCCGCTCGATGCGTACTTCGCCAACGAGATTGTAGAGCGCGACACGGCTGCCGCTGAGCGACTGGCGTTCGGTTTGTGCGGCAAGCGGATTGAAGACCGGGAAGACCGACACCAGCACGGCGCTCGCCACGGCCCCCGCCAGCGTAAGGGCCAGGGAGTGCGGGTGCCGCGTGGTCCTGCGGCCGGCTTCGGTGCGCGCACCGGTTCCGGGACGGGTGGACAGGTCGAGGGGCATGGGTCCGGAAGTGACTGAGGTTTGCACCCTGACACGACCGTGTCGGACGTGGCAGGTTTGAGTCGTGATTGGGGCAGGGCACTCTCGTCCTGCCAACGTTTCGACAGAGCCTTCCGTCAGCAGGGTTTGAACGGGTCACGAAGTTCCTTGTCCGGTTCACCGTCCGTGTTGCCGGTTCGCGCCGCTCCTTCCATCCCCGACCATGCTCTCTCGCCGCTTCCGTGTCCCGCTCGCGCCGGCGCTCGTCGCCTGGGTCGCGCCGGTGATCGCCCCCGCGATTGCATCGCCCCTCCACGCGCAAGGCGCCGTGTTGCCCGCCGCACCGGTGGTGATCGACTCCACCGATCCCGTCGCCGTGATGGTGTCGCAGCTCGATCTCGGTCGGTACAAGGCTACCATCAAGGGGCTGACGCAGTTCGGTGACCGGCGCCAGGGCACCAAGCGCAACCGCGATGCCGTCGACTGGATCGAAGCGCAGCTCAAGAGCTATGGCTGCACCAACACCGAGCGCATCACCTACGAGTACAATCCGCCCGCACCGACGCCGCGCCCCGCAGGCGGAGCAGGCAATGCCCCTGCCAATCGTCCGCCGGCCAACCCGGTGGCGGCAGGCGGCGGACGTGCCCGTGGCATTCGTACCCGCACCGGCGTGAACAACGACTCCCTGCGTCAGCCTGATGCGCGCCTGCGGGCGCTGAATGCGGAGCCCAGCACGCCGGGCATGCGGCAGGAAGTGTATTGCACGAAGGTGGGCACCACGCGTCCCGACGAGATGTACATCATCGGTGGGCATATGGACGGCATTGGCTGGGGCGAAGCGGCGAACGATGACGCCTCGGGTTCAGCCATTGTGATGGAGCTCGCGCGCATCTTTGCCGATCCGCGTGTGCAGACGGAGCGTTCCGTGCGCTTCATGCTGTGGAACAACGAAGAGACCGGCCTGAATGGTGCACGCGCCTATGTGGACCAGCGCGCCAAGCTGCAGGGCATTGAAGAGCCGAAGGGGTCAGGCAAGTATCCCGAACCCAAGTGGTTGGGCATGATTCAGCACGACATGATGATGTTCGATCATGGCATGCCCAAGGCTGACGGCAGCATCCCCAAGGACCAGCGCCCTGAGGCCGATGTGAACATCGAGTTCCAGTCCAACTCGAAGATGGCCAAGCAGTCGGCGGAGCTCGCGTGGTTGCTGCATGGCGCGAACGCCAAGTATGCCACGGACCATCCGGCGCAGGTGGGGCCGCACATGACCAACACCGACTCGGGTCCGTTCCAGGATCTCATCGCCGCAGTGAGCCTGCGCGAGAACGAGCGTGGCACGCAGGTGGGCAGCGGTTGGGATCCGCACTGGCACCAGCCCACCGATGTGTTTGCGACGTTCAGCGATGCGGACTTCCGCCTGGGGCTCAACGCTGCGCAGACCACGCTCGGCGCGGTGGCCAAGCTCGTGGGCGCGACGGTGAAGAAGTAAGACTGTCCTTGTGGGTCAGCGCGATGCCGCCACCATCGGCGGCACGCGCGAAGCCCATGGGCGCGCCTGCTCGAGTTGGCCCGCCAGGCGAAAGAGTGTGGCTTCGTCGCCAAAGCGACCCACCACCTGCGTGCCGATGGGCAATCCCTCGGCGTTCCAGAACAGTGGCACTGACATGGCCGGTTGTCCGGTCACATTGAACAGCGGTGTATACGGCATGAAGCTGAAGACTTTCTTGGCCGTTTCATCGAGCAGTCCCGCCATGCGCAACGCGCCACCAATACCCAGTCGCCCAAAGAGCGCCAGCGCAAACCGTTCGGCGCCGTTGGGCTGCAGCATGCCGATGGGAAATGGCGGCAGCGCCAGTGTGGGCGTGACCAGCACATCGTAGCGTGAGAAGAACATGCCCACGATGCGCCCCGCGTGCTGCAGACGACGCACACTGGTGGCGTAATCGGAGGCACCGAAGCTGCGGCCCACGAGCCCCAGCGCCCACGTGGCCACCTCTACGTCATCGGAACGCGGTGCGCGGCGCAGTTGTTCACCCAGCCAGTCGATGTCGGCACGCGCTTCCGCGGCCACGATGGTGAGGAAGTCTCGGGCCAAGGTGCGGCCATCCAGCACCGGCGCCGCACGTTCCACTTGATGCCCGAGGCTGGTCAGCAGTGATTCGGCATCGCTGAGCGCGGCCTCGCAATCGACGTGCACCGTGTCGCCAAAGAACGGCGTGGAGGTCACGGCAACGCGCAGTGTCCCCGGATCGCGCGTGACTTCATCGAGATAGCGACCGCTGAACGCCGGCATGGCCACCGGTGTGCCCACGTCCTCGCCCATGGTGACATCGAGCATCGCGGCGCAGTCGCGCACCGAGCGGGTGATGACATGCTCCTGCACAAACCCGCGCCACGAATCACCGATATCCGGCCCCATGGGCATGCGCCCGCGCGACGGCTTGATGGAGAACACCCCATTGCACGACGCGGGAATGCGCAGTGAGCCACCACCATCTCCGCCATGCGTAATCGGCACCATACGGGCGGCGACGGCCGCACCGGACCCACCGCTCGATCCGCCCGGTGTGCGCTCCACATTCCACGGATTGCGCGCCGGACCAAGCGCCTGACTTTCCGTGAACGGTGTGAGCCCAAACTCCGGAGTGTTGGACTTGCCCACGAATACGGCGCCGGCACGCCGGTAGCGCGCGACCAGCTCGGTGTCCTGCTGGGGCACCACCTGCTGCAGCACGCGCGTGCCAAAGCTCGTGGGCACCCCAGCGATGTTGGCCAGCAGATCCTTGATCAGCATCGGCACACCGGCAAATGGCGCATCCGGTGGAAGCTTCGCCGCCATGTCCCGCGCGAGATCGTCCAGCGGTCTGACCACCGCATTCAATGCCGGATTGCGATCGGCAATGCGGGCCAGCGCCGCCTCGGTCACTTCGGTGGCCGAGATTTCGCGGCGGGCGATGAGGCCGGCCAATGCGAGGCCGTCGAGCGTGTCGTATTCGGGAAAGGGCAGAGCCATGCGGAATCCTGCCGTGTCAGTCGAGAAAACGCGAGGGACCGACGAGGAAGGGCAGCAGGCAGCGCTGGGCCTGGAGACCCAGACGGCGACGCGCGACGGCGTCATACATCGCATCCCGCAAACGTCGGGGAACGACACGGCCAATGAACCCCAGTATCCGCCACGGTCCGCCCAGATAGCGCAGCACTGCCAACACGGCGTCCGACTTCACCAGGATGTGGTGGTCGTCGGGCGCTGCGGGCACCCACACCACCGAGTCGACATTCAGAGCGGTGGGAAACCTTCGGCGCATCGTTTCGGCGAACACACCCTGCAGTTGCGCAAAACGGACGGGCGGGCGATCGCTGTCGAGGGCCCGCTGCTCGTGGGCCAGCACGAACTGCACCGATTCCGCGCATACGCCGCATTCCCCGTCGTACAGCAGCACCGGAGACCGAACAGGCGGGGCGGACAGGTTTCCGCTCAGGGCATCAGCCATTTCCAAGTATACATGTTGGCACCCGCGGATCCCGGTCAGGTCAAGGCGTTGCGCGAGGCGGCGGCAGGGGGCAGCTTGCGCCCCATGACGAGTGGGATGGGGGCCGGATGGCGCTGATTTCGTTGCAGGAGGTGACCGTCGCCTTCGGCGGACCGGCTGTGCTCGACGGTGCGAATTTCGCCATCGAACGGGCCGAGCGCGTCTGTCTGCTGGGGCGCAATGGTGCAGGCAAGAGCACGTTCATGCAGGTGCTCGATGGGACGCTGACCCCCGATGGCGGTCTGGTGGTACGTCAGGGTGGGGTGACGGTGGCCCGCCTCGAGCAGGATGTGCCCCGCACGCTCACGGGTTCGATCTTCGATATCGTGGCTTCCGGGTTGGGTGAGCGAGGGCGCCTGCTCACGGCCTATCACGAAGCGTCGCAGCGGGTGAGCACCGACCACTCCGATGCCGCGCTCGCGGAGCTCGATCGACGTCACCGCCAGATCGACGCCGCCGATGGCTGGCAGCTCCATCGCCGCGTGGAAACCGTGCTGCAACATCTGGGACTCGATGCCGATGCGCTGATCCAGCACGCGTCCGGTGGTCGCACCCGACAGACGCTGCTTGCACGTGCACTCGTGAGCGCGCCCGATGTGCTGCTGCTCGACGAGCCCACCAACCATCTCGACATCGATGCGATCGAGTGGATGGAGGAGTACCTCATCGCGCAGGGCATCACGCTGGTCTTTGTCACGCACGACCGCGCGTTCCTGCGGCGCGTGGCCACGCGGGTCGTCGAGCTTGATCGTGGCCAGCTCGTGGACTTCGGCAACAGCTACGAGACCTATCTCGAGCGCAAGGAGTCGATGCTGCATGCCGAGTCCAAGGCGTGGGAAGACTTCGACCGTCGCCTCGCGCAGGAAGAGGTGTGGATCCGCACCGGTATTCAGGCCCGCCGTACCCGCAACGAAGGCCGCGTGCGGGCCCTGGAGTCGATGCGTGTGGAGCGTTCGGAGCGACGCGAGCGGCTGGGTACCACGCGCGCGCAGGTGCAGGAAGCCGAGCGCTCGGGGCGCCTCGTCATCGAGACCCAGGGGTTGACGTTTGCGCATGGTGATCGGCCCATCGTGCGCGATCTCACCACCACTATCATGCGTGGGGATCGTGTGGGACTCATCGGTCCCAACGGTTCGGGCAAGACCACGCTCATTCGCTTGCTGCTTGGTGAGATCGCGCCGCAGGCGGGGGCGGTTCGCCACGGCACGAATCTCGAGATCGCGTACTTCGATCAGTTGCGCGAGCAGCTCGATCCCGAGCTTTCAGTATTCGACAGCATCGGTGATGGCACCGAGTGGGTGCAGATCGGCACTGAACGGCGCCACGTGCACGGGTATCTGCAGGACTTCCTGTTCTCGGCGGAGCGCGCGCGCACACCGGTCCGCGCCCTGAGTGGTGGTGAGCGCAATCGCCTCTTGCTCGCGCGTTTGTTCACGCGGCGCTTCAATGTGCTGGTGCTCGACGAGCCCACCAACGATCTCGACATGGAGACGCTCGACGTGCTCGAATCGCTCCTGCTGGGATTTGGGGGCACCGTACTGCTGGTGTCGCACGACCGCGCATTTCTCGATGCGGTGGTCACGAGCACGCTGGTGTTTGACCGACCGGGGCAGGTGAACGAGTACGTGGGGGGATACACCGACTGGCTGCGTCAGCGACCGCCGGTGGAGGCACCGGTGGCGGCGCGGGCGGCTGCATTGCCGGTGGCTGTTGCCACCGCTGCGCCGGTCAAGGAAAAGAAGCGCAAGCTGTCGTTCAAGGAGAACGCCGAACTGGAGGCGCTCCCTGATCGTATCACCGCAGCGGAGGAGGAGCGTGACCGCTGCTACGCCGATCTGGCTGACCCCAATGTGCTGCGCGATGGTGCGCGGGTGGTCGCGATTCAGGCGCGCGCCGAAGAGCTGGAAGCGTCGCTGTTGGCGATGATGGAGCGGTGGGAAGCGCTGGAATCGTTGCGCTGACACTGGGGGCACGACAAGTTCTGCGGCGGTTCATCCGGCATTGCGGATGACCGCCGATGTTTTGTCGATACATCATTCCCGTGCCTCTGGAGCTTGCCACCATGCGTGGTCGCACCGCCGCGTCATCGTCCGCACTGATCATGGCGATCACCGCCCTCGTCCTGCCATCACAGGATGCGGCCGCGCAGATGGCAGGTATTCCCGCCACGACCCGCCAGGTCTTCCCGGCGGACCCGAAAGCCAGTGTGCCGGCGCTGACGTCATTCATGAGCAGCACCTCGGGCGAGATGGCCGATATCATCTCGCGCTTCTCGGCCGACGCGGGGGCACTGCAACGGCGGTACGACACACCCGACTCGCCATCACGACGCAATCGGCTGCGGGTCTTTTACACGACGTGGCGGCAGCGGCTCACTGAACTCGACTTCGGCAAGCTCTCGCAGGAGGGCAAGGTCGACTATGTGTTGCTCGACAATCATTTACGCTACCAGCTCGATCTCATGGGGCGTGATGACAAGGACCTCAAAGAAACTGCCGTGCTGCTGCCGTTCTCTCCGGCGCTGCTCAAGCTGCAGGAAGACCGTCGGGAACTGATGACGGTGGACGGCCAGAAGGCCGCACGTCTGCTGGCGGACATCACCAAGCAGGTGGACAGTCTGCGCACACTGCTCGAGCCCGCGCCGGCACGGGCGGCTGGTGACACAACGGCCCGTGCGCCAAGACCCGCACCGCCGCGTGTATCGCGCACGGTGGCCAATCGGGCCGCCGATGAAGTGGATCAGGTGCGCAACGTCGTGACCACCTGGTATCGCTACTACAACGGCTACGATCCGCTGTTCTCGTGGTGGGTGACCAATCCGTGGCAGCGCCTGGATGAATCCTTGCGCCGGTATGCCCAGACGGTGCGTCAGCGTCTGGTGGGCATTCAGGTCGCCAACGCGGCGCCTGCGGGTGGCGCTCCCGGTGGGGCAGGTGCTGCGCAGCCGGCGACGCGCAATGCTGCGGCGGCGAATGAGCCCATCATCGGCGACCCGATTGGTGCGGACGGTCTCGCCATGGATCTGCGCCACGCCATGATCCCGTACACGGCGGAAGAGCTCATTGCGATCGCCGAGCGTGAGTACGCGTTCAGCGAAGCGGAAGCGAAGAAGGCCGCACGCCAGATGGGGCTGGGCGATGATTGGAAGGCGGCGATGGAGAAGGTGAAGGACACCTATGTGGAACCCGGCAAGCAACCCGACCTCATTCGCGATCTCGCCAACGAAGCGGAAGCGTTCTTCGAGGGGCACGATTGGGTGACGATCCCCGCGCTGGCGCGGGAAGACTGGCGTATGGAGATGCTCTCACCCGAGCGGCAGCGTGTCAGCCCGTTTTTCCTCGGTGGGGAGAACATCCTCGTGTCATATCCGACTAACGATATGACCGAGGAGGAGAAGTTCATGAGCCTCCGCGGCAACAACCCGCATTTTTCACGGGCCGTGGTGTTCCACGAACTCAATCCCGGGCATCACCTGCAGGGGTTCATGACGGCGCGCTACAACGCGCATCGACGTCTGTTCTCCACGCCGTTCTGGAACGAGGGCAATTCGCTGTACTGGGAGATGTTCCTGTGGGATCGCGACTTCCATGTGCGCCCCGAAGACCGACTTGGTGCACTGGCGTGGCGCATGCATCGCAGTGCCCGCATTGTCTTCTCGCTCAGCTTCCACCTCGGCAAGATGACGCCGGAGCAGTGCATTGAATATCTGGTGGACAAGGTGCCGTTCGAGCGTGCCAACTCCGAGGCCGAAGTGCGGCGTTCGTTCAACGGCAGCTATTCACCCATCTATCAGGCGGCGTACATGCTGGGCGGGTTGCAGCTGCGGGCGTTGTACAAGGAACTGGTCATGTCGAAGAAGATGACCGACCGACAGTTCCATGATGCCATTCTGCAGGGCGGTCCGATGCCCATTGCCATGGTGCGTGCTCGTCTGGCCAAGACCCCCCTCACACGAGAAGGGGCAGCGCCGTGGCGATTTGCCGAGGAATTGCCGGCGCCGCGGCCGTTTCCGGTGAAATGACCTTGTGCACCCCAGCCAGTCCGACCTACAACCTGCAGCTTACAGCTTAGAACCAAGCTCCCTAGAACCTGCTACCATTCCCGCTGTTCAAGCAGAATGGATGATGGGTTTGAGGGAGCTCGGTGATACGCTCTATGTCTTAGGTGTTAGGTGGGACAGGCTTGGGTTTGCTATTCGGACAGCAACAACGGGTGGCGTCAGGTGAAAGCGGGAGTGACGCCAAATTGATGAAGCATGAAGGCGAAGACATCCGCCGTTTCTTCGATCTGCTTGGTCAGTGACGAACTGCCGTGGCCCGACTTGGTCTCAATGCGAATAAGGACCGGTGCCGAACCTGCATGGGCTTCCTGCAATCGCGCCGCGAACTTGAAGCTGTGGGCCGGCACGACACGGTCGTCGTGGTCAGCCGTGGTAATGAGTGTGGCGGGATAGCGCACACCATCGCGCAGGTTGTGCAGCGGCGAGTAGGCGTGCAGATACCCAAACGACTCGGCATCGTCACTCGATCCGTAGTCGGCGATCCAGTTCCACCCGATCGTAAAGGTGTGGAAACGCAGCATGTCCATCACTCCGACGGCGGGCAGGGCCACTGCGGCCAGGTCGGGACGTTGTGTCATCACCGCACCCACCAGCAGGCCGCCGTTCGACCCGCCCTGCATGGCCAGGCGTTCGCTGCGTGTGTAGCCGTTGGCGATCAGCCATTCGGCCACGGCGATGAAGTCGTCGAACACATTCTGTTTGTGTTCCTTCATGCCCGCCTGATGCCAAGCCTCCCCGTATTCGCCGCCACCGCGGAGGTTGGCCTGCACGAACACACCGCCTTGCTCGAGGAAAGCCACGCGCAGTGCGCTGAATGCCGGCGGCAATGACACGTTGAAGCCGCCGTAGCCGTACACAAGCGTGGGGTTGTTGCCATGGAGGACGAGACCTTTGCGCGCCACGATGAACGCCGGCACGCGGGTGCCATCCTTGCTCGTCACGAACACCTGACGCGTCTCGAACTGCGACGGGTCGAACGGCAACGTCACGGCGCGATACACCGTACTCACGCCAGTCGCGAGATCATAGCGATATACGGTGGCTGGCGCGGTGAACGACGTGAACGTGTAAAACACCGACTGCGCATCACGCTCGCCATCAAAACCGATCGCGGTGCCCAGTCCGGGCAGCTCCACGTCGCGAATGTGGGTGCCGTTGTACGCATGCATTGCCACGCGCGAAGTGACATCGCGCAGATGCAGCGTGAACAGCCGGCCGCCGGCGGTGTGCACCGACTCGAGCGGTTCTTCGCGCTCCGCGATCACCACCTGCCACTGATCTTCAGCCGGATGGCGCGGGTCCACACGCACAACGCGCTGATTCGGCGCGCCGCGGTTGGTGAGGATCAGAAGCGCATCGTCGTCGTTGTCGAGCACGCGCAGCTGATCGTCGAACTCGGTCCAGACGGGCATCCAGCCTGCTTCCGGACGACGCGCGTCCTGCACCAGCACGGCGTTGCCATCCTTGCCCTGGCCGCGGTCACTGATTTCGAGCACGGCGAACCGTTCGTCCTCGGTGGTACCCAGGATGTGAAAGCGCTGGGGATGCTCGGGGTCGTGGTAGATGAGGCGGTCGTCGGCCTGGTTGGTGCCCAGCGTGTGGTAGTAGACCTGATGATCTTCGTTCTTCGACGAGAAAGTCCCCTCGCCTTCGGCAGTCTCTGGGTAGCGGCTGTAGTAGAATCCGTTTCCCTGCCAGGCGATGGCCGAGACTTTGACCCAGTCGATGATGTCCGGGAGGGTCATCCTGGTGGCCAGATCGATGACCTGGATCTGCTGCCAATCCGAACCGGCGTGGCTCACCATGTAGGCGATGTAGCGCGCCTGTCCATCGAACGTCAGGCCAGCCACCCGCGTGGTACCGTCGGCCGAGAGAGTGTTGGGGTCGATCAGGACTTCTGCCGGTCCCTCTTCGCCACGCTGCAGGTAGAACACCGGCTGGTTCTGGAGCCCCTCGTTGCGGGCGAACAGCAGCCATGGCCCGCGCTGCTCGGGGGCCGAACTGCGGGGGTAGTCCACCAGGCGGGTCATGCGATCCCGGAGAGCATCGCGGAACGGGATCGATCGCAGATGGGCGAACGTCACCCCGTTTTGGGCCTCCACCCAGGCTGCCGTCTCGGCGGACCGGTCGTCTTCCAGCCATCGGAACGGGTCAGCGACTGAGGTGCCATGATAGACATCGACGGTGTCGTCTTTTCGCGTCACCGGGTATTCTGGGCGGATTGACATAGGCCGGAAGCATAAATGAGCGCCTGCCGAAATTGGGCGTCGGACCTTGGGCTATGCGCCCCTAGCGCCGGACGGCTTGGCAATTTTATGTTTCAAAGCTCCCCCGGAAACGGGGGCGATTCAATCCCGGAGATTGTGGTGTCCGCGGTCAGGACCACCCACAAAGCCCGGCGGCGATGCCACGATGATTCGGTTCGGAAGAATTCGCTTCCGGTCGCCGCGTCGACGGCCTCTCGCGACGATGTTCCTGTGGTCGGTTCTGCCGGCTGCAAGGCACTTCGAATCCGAAGGACCTGAACGGGCCCGTGGTTTCGGCGCCCTGGAGTGTACGATGCATCCGTTTATCGAGACGCAGAAGGAGTGGATGAAGGAAGTGTCGCCGTTTCGTCCTGGCGATACGGTGCGTGTCAGTGTTCGCGTGAAGGAAGGCGACAAGGAACGCGTCCAGGCCTTTGAAGGCGTCTGCATTGCGCGCCGTGGCGCCGGTGTCAGCGAGACGTTCACGGTGCGTAAGGTGTCGAACGGTATCGGTGTGGAGCGCATCTTCCCGGTGCACAGCCCGATGCTGGCCGACATCGTTGTGGTGCGTCGTGGCGCCGTGCGCCGCGCGAAGCTGTACTACCTGCGCGACGTGACGGGCAAGGCTGCCCGCATCAAGGAGCGCAAGGTCATTCGCCCGGCCAAGTAAGGCCGAGCGGTCGCGTTCTCGTCGAGTCCACAGCTGCGCGATGGCGCGCTGGAGCCCGATCGAGCGCACACTGCGCGCAGAACATGGTCCACTCCTTGTCGGGGTGGATGAAGTCGGACGGGGCCCCCTCGCGGGCCCCGTCGTCGCATGTGCCATTGTCATGCCCGCCGACCGTCGGGCCATCGCGGGCGTGGACGACTCCAAGAAGCTCGATCACGCCACCCGTGTCACACTCGCCGCGCGTATTCGCGAGCAGGCGCTGGCGCTTTCACTCGGCGCCGCCAGTGCCCGTGAAGTGGACCGGCTCAACATCTACCATGCCACGGTCCTCGCCATGCAGCGGGCGCTCGGTCGCATCCCGCAGCGACTTGGCACCGATCCCCATCACGTGGTCGTGGACGGCAAGCCACTCCGCACGCTCGGCCTCGTGCACACCGCGGTGGTGAAGGGCGATGCCAAGTGTTATGCGATCGCCTGTGCCTCTATCGTGGCCAAAGTCACGCGTGATCGCCTGATGACCGCCCTCGCGCGCCGGCACGGGCACTACGCCTGGGAACGGAATGCTGGCTATGGCACCGTGCAGCATCGCGATGGGATCGGCACGCATGGCCTGACGTCGCACCATCGTCTCAGCTTCTGCCTCAATGTGCAGACGTCGCTGGCGCTCGATGACCAGACGCCCGACACACCGCACGAAGCCTCAATCCTTCTGCCGGAGTTCTCCGATGACTGATGCGCTGACCGCTGTCTTTCGCCCCGGCCTGCTCAATGGACAGGTGGCGCTCGTCACCGGTGGTGGCACCGGCATTGGACTGGGCATCTCGGAGCTGCTCGCCGAACTGGGCGCGCACGTGGTTATCGCGAGCCGCAAGGCGGACAATGTGCAGCGCGCGGTGCAGGGCATTGTGGCCAAGGGCCAGTCGGCCAGCGCGGTCACGCTCGATGTGCGCAACGCTGACCAGGTGAAGGAGGTGGTGCAGGGCATCGCCGCACAGCATGGGCGTCTCGATGTCCTGGTCAACAACGCCGCTGGCAACTTCTACGCGCCCAGCGCCACCCTGTCGCCGAATGCCTGGAAGAGCGTGGTGGAGATCGACCTGTACGGCACGTTTCACTGTTCACAGGCCGTTTATCCCATCATGGCCCAGCAGGGCGGAGGGCGCATCATCAGCACCTCCATGACGCTGCACTACCGGGGTTGGCCGCTGATGGCGCACGCGACGGCGGCCAAGGCGGGTGTGGACGCGCTCACACGGACTTTGGCGGTGGAGTGGGCCCCAGAGCGGATCCGGGTGAATGCCATTGCGCCGGGCCCGATTCCCACCGAAGGCGTGAAGAAGGCGTTCACACCACCCGCCGACAGTGGTGTGCCCGACCTGTTCGCGGCGGCGGAAGAGAAGATGGCCGAGTATGCCCGGACGGGGATCCCGCTGGGGCGGTGGGGCATGCCGAGGGACATCGCCAACATGGTGGCCTTCCTGGCCTCGCCGGCAGGTGACTGGATCACCGGGGCAATCTTTGTGGTGGACGGCGGCGAATGGCTGTCCAAGGGCGGTCGGCAGGGCGCCCCTTAACAGGGAAGGACTTCCCGGGGCCCATTAGGTCACCGTCTGCGCCGCCGCACCAAAAACTTCTGGCAATTTCGGGTGACTCGAATCACGGATCGTGGAAAATGGGACGAAATCGGTGATATAAGGCACTTCGCAGCCCCCTGTTCGTGAGCACTTTCAGCCTGTGGTTGATGCCCAACGCGGCGCGCACGTCGGCGCGCTCACTGCGGCCCCAACCCCGGTCACACCGAGTTCAAAGCTGGTGTGCAGTCTTACACGAAACACGAACAGGAGAACACCCATGCGATACGTCAAGTTTGCAGCTACGGCGGTGCTCGCGGCCACCACGTTGAGCGCCTGTGCTACGAAGGGCTTTGTTCGTAAGGGTCTCGAAGAGCAGCGTGTGGCGCTGGCCACGGAGCGCACGGAGCGCACGGACGCCGACGCCGCCCTGCAGAATGATGTCCGCGGTGTGCGTGGTTCGGTCGACAGCCTCCGCACCGATCTGACCGCGCTGAAGGCAGACCTCCAGACGCTGCGTACGGAATACGGCGCGAAGATCTCGGCCCTTGAAGGCGCCGTGAAGTTCGCGATGCCGGTGCACTTCGGTTTCGATGACGCCGCGGTGCGTCAGGAAGACCAGGCGGCGCTCGAGAAGTTCGCTCAGGTGGCGCAGTCGCACTACCCGGGCGCCACGATCACGGTGGAAGGATTCTCTGACCCGGCCGGCAGCGCGGCCTACAACCTCCGCCTGTCGCGTGAACGTGCCGACGCGGTGCGCGACTTCCTGGTGACGAAGGGCATGGATGGCTCGGCCCTGCGCACGGTGGGCTACGGCAAGACGCGCCTGGTGCGCCCGGGTGCCAAGGGCGACGAGTCGGGTGCGGAGCTCAACCGCCGCGTGACGTTCGTCATCGAGACGGGTGGCCAGACGACGGCCACGGTTGCGGCCATCACGTCGCCGGAGTAAAACGGCTAACCCCTCGTCCATCGACTCGGCACCACCGCGTATTGCGCACCGGTGCTGGTCGAGACGGCGGGCGAAGCGAACGGCGCGGGAGCTCAGCTCCCGCGCCGTTCGTGTTGTAAGGTGACAGTTGACCCTCATCTGCAAACCGGTGATCCTTCGTCCTCACGCGTCCCGTCAGGGATGTGGTATCGCGGTGGACCGTGAGACCGGGTAGCTCAGTCGGTAGAGCAGCGGACTTTTAATCCGTAGGTCGTGGGTTCGATCCCCACCCCGGTCACGGTCGCCCGAAATGTTAATATTAGGAATGACCGCGTTTTTGGACCTATCGGTATTTGTATATGTGCCAGGTCGACCTATGCAAACCGCATGCGATGATCCGCGACTGGCTTCTTTGCAGCCCGTAGTGTTGCGGCCGGCTCAGTCTGAAATGAAGGACCTTGGGTATGTTCTGAATTGAGTTCTTGGCGCCGTTCGCGGCGGATTCAACGCACTGCCTGTGAATACTGTAGAAGCGCGCAGACGTCTACGCACGGGCAGCCGGCAACTTTGTTGCTTTCCCTTTTGTGGGGGCACGATGCGAGTCCGTGTATTGTCCGCTGAACAGGTACCGACCAGCGGTATGCGGCGCTTTGGTCGGGCTCACGCCACTCGCGCTATGTGCTGGGTGAGGCTGCCCAACGAGCTCTCCAGGTTCTTCAAACACTAAACGAACCTTTGCCGTTGCATCGCCAAGGTGAAAGGGAGCTCCATCTCCGTCGCACAAATCGGTGCGAGCATGTTGGCGCCGAGGTGATCCTTGAAGTGCTCGTCATTCTGAAGCTTCGCCGACGTGGGGTGTGGAGCGCAATCGATGCCGGAGTGTCGAGACTCACTTGCCGACGAAGCAAAGTCCGGCGTTGAAGTGCGGAACTCAAAAGTCAGATTGTGCGCCGAAAGGGCGGTATTCCTGTGCGTGCACTCCGGCATTCACCACTCGTGGACGTCTGGGGATGATCGCACTCGTGTCGATCGCGCAGCGTTGATGCAGCGTCGCGGGCAGCCTCGAAGAGGCCGTGCTTTGTGATCGTGCTCAGAGTCCTGCTGACGTCGGCGTGAACCTACGATACCACTCGATCGCGCAAAACTACATGGACTTCAAGAGGCATGTATGAACGTTGAATGCTCGCACCACTGTGGAGGTCCGTATCTAGTGACAATCGTCACGAGTGCGTTCAGGTCATCTTTCTCTATGTGGTCACAATCACATTTTCTGTTCTCAATTCTTCAATGTCGTGGGTGCAATGAAAAAAACCTCTTGCCGGAATAGGAGGCGCGTATGATTATGGCTCGCGCTTCGTGCGTATTGCAGTGGTGACAAAAGGAGGTGCTTATGTGATTTCTGCTAGACCTGTAGCACATTCGTTTCTTGCTCTTTGTATTGTTCTCTATCAAAGGAGTTTCTTGTGCTGCGTATCACTCTCAAAGATTCTCATCAAGTTGTTCGCCGTTCGAAGATTCAAACAATTGTGGTCTCCTTCGTACTGCTCTTCACGGCTTGCTCGCCTGAACGAACCTCGTATTCTGTCTCGGAGCCTTCGCAGCCTTCCTTGTCGCGCGCGCGCGAGCGTGTTGATGGGTTGTTGCCAGTTGTCGGAGTCGATGCTCCACGCCAGGTACGCGGCCGCTACATCCTGCGTTTCTCTGAAGGTGTCGATGTGCGGCAGATGGTCTCCGAATTGGAATCTGAGTATCGAGCGAAGACACATGGTGTGTTGAATCGCTTGCGAGGATATTGGGGAGAGATTCCAGACGAATCCCTACAGAAGCTTCGCGCGGATCTGAGGATTAGGTCGATCGAGGCTGACTTGCTCATGCAGATCACTGGCGTAGGGGATACCACGCAGTCTTCTGCCCCTGATGGCTTGGATCGCATGGATCAGAGAAATCTGAGCCTCAATGGCACGTATGAGTATTCGGCTACTGGCAACGGCGTCTATATCTGGATTCTGGACAACGGCGTCAATCAGTACGAGTCGGAGCTCTCTGGGCGCTTCTCCACTGCGCATTCAGTTAGCAATGGTGGGCAGGATCCGTTTAGCATCTGCTCTTCGGTTTTGCCCAAAGGCGATCACGGAAACCTGATGGCGAAGTGGGCGGCTGGTAGCACGAACGGACCAGCGAAGCAGGCCGTCGTGTTTTCGGCACGGGTAAACGAGACAACGGCGTGCGATGACATCAGCACAGGGGCTGCTTCCTCGGCGTTGGACTACATCTCGGACTATAGCCCTCGTCCTGCTGTGGCGAATCTTAGCTTTACAAGAGATTGCGCATGGATTTTTTGCGGATTCACAGTCGACGATGCAGTCGACGATGCAATCAGCGCAGGTATTACCGTGGTGGTCGCTGCCGGCAACGGAAATTCGAGTGGCACGCCGCAGGATGCATGCGGATTTTCCCCGGCGCACCAAGGTGGGGCGATTACGGTAGGCGCTACAGTACCGTCGACTGACGTGCCAACATCTAGCAGTAACTACGGATCGTGCCTAGATTTGTACGCGCCTATTGTGTCCGGTGGTGGCACGTCTGGAGCTACAGCGCATACGACAGGCGTTGCCGCGATGTTCCTGCAGTTTAGTCCTTCTGCTAACCCGGCCACTGTTGCGGCCGCAATTCGGAACAAGGCTACGACTGGCGTTCTCAGTTCTTTGCCAAGCGGCAGCCCCAACCGCTTGTTGTACAGCAAGCAGCCGGACCTGATGGCCACCATCCTTGGGCCGGGCGTTACAGGTCCTTACGCCTATTGCGCATGGTCGATCGACCTTCAGGGTGGCCAGCCACCATATACGATGACGTGGAAGCGTGATGGAACGCCTGTGTCGACTGGTACAGGCTACTCGGTGAGTCCTGCCGGATTCACAGGCTTTGGACTTGAATACACCGTAACCGATGGAGTTGGTCGTACGACCAATGCAGTAAAGTCCATTTCCATCGACCCGATGGACACGCGCTTCACCTGCTCGTGATATAGCTATCGTCTCAGGGGCGCACTGGATCCGTGCGCCTCTGAAACGTTGGCATGAGCGGTTTGCGATCTTTGGGTGAGACATTGCTAGCCTAGAGGGAAAAATGAGAAGAACTCTGGCACTGTGCGCCATTGTCGCTTGCGTTATTGACGCACGTGTGACGGGGGCCCAGGTCGCGCTGGATCTTGGCGCTGGATACAGTCGTGGACTCGGGGGACCAAGAGCTTCCGATCGAAACTCGTTGGCACTATCAACTGTGTTGGCGACTCCAGCACGCAGTGGGACGGACAGGGGGCTGATACTTGCTGTCTCTGCCTCAATGGATCTGAGCATGGGGGGCACAGCGTGTCTCGCAGTTACTGGTGCTCCATGTGCGCAATTCCCGAGTCTGTTCTCTATTGCTGTGCTTGCTGGGTGGGCTCAGAGTGCGGACATGTCGCAAGGAGGGCGATGGCTGATTGGACCTGCATGGGTACGCAATAGCGATACGGAAAAGGCCGGACTCGGTATGATGGCCCGTGTAGATTGGGCGATGCAGTTCGCCCCCCATGTGTCGGTCGCTTTAGGTGCTCATGGAGGCATCGCTCCAAAATGGCAGAATGCTCATGTCGGAGTCGTGGGCGCCAGCGCAGGTCTGCGATGGCACCCACGACCGAGCATTCCTTCAAGGATCCACACGATACCATGAGAAGCGCCGGACTTCGCGTTCGATACTTCCCAGCTCCTGCAACTGGAAGGTCCTCCGTTTCATAGATCTGGGCCGCGTCGTTGCTCCAGATATACGCACGGCTGCGTACAGCCTTTCCTTCCTAGGCTGCGAGGGGAAAATTTGTCGCACTCTAGCACGGTCTGTGGAGTCGGTCTGGCCATTGCCCGAACTGACTCGCGTCCTTCCACGCGATGCCATGGTCGTAGTCCTCCTCCATGAGCACCAGATCGCCGGCGTTGGCGCGAATGAGGCGCACGGTCTCCGGTGCGGAGATATGATGACGCCTGGCCCATGATGCTGCGTGGGCGGCGGTCCAGCCGGTGGCGGCGTTCAATCGGGCCATCTCGGTGGCGGCATCCGTAAAGGTCAACGGGCTGGATTGCATACGATCCTCCAGTAGGTGGACACACGGTGGTGTACGGCCGATGGGTTCGATACGTCTTGTGACGGGTGTATTTCCGTGCACGCGCCATGCCTCAGGCGCTCACCGATGTGATCCGGTTGGTATGGGGGCCCATATGCAGCACGCCGTCCCAGTGACCGCGGGGTATCTTCCTCCCATGCGCACGCCACTGTTTCGCTTGACGCCGTGGGTGCTCACGGCACTGGTCGCCGCGATCGCCCTGCCCGTGATCACTCTGCCCGCGGCGGCCCAGCTTGGATTGGGGAAAAAGTCCCCGCCCGCAGACTCTTCGCCGGCCGTTTCCACCGCGTCTCCCCGTGCGGCGGTGCGGGATTTTCTCCGCCTCGCTGATGCGGGCGATTGGTCCGGTGCCGCCGACTATCTCGCCGTGCCGGCTGCCGATCAGGGTCGGTCCGCGGTGCTTGCCCGTCGCCTCAAGTCCGTTCTCGATCAGCGGCTGGCGCTCGATCTGAACAGCCTCTCGCCGCTGGTGGTGGGTGACACCACCGATGGCGACCTGAATGGTGATCGCGTGGGCGTGATCATGGGCGCCAATGGGCACGAGGAGGCCGTGCGCCTCGTGCGCGTGTCGGGGGTTCCGACGCGGTGGGTCTTTTCGTCGGCGACGGTCTCCAACATCGACGCGTGGTTCGAGGATCTCGGCGCACCGTGGGTGCGTGAGCGCGTGCCGCCTTCGCTGCTGCGTGAGGGGCCGCTCAACGTCTATTGGTGGCAGTGGATTGGCATCGGGGTGGCGTTGCCCGTGCTGGTGCTGGCCGCATGGTTGCTCGGCGCGTTCCTGAGGCAGGTGCTCGTGCGCATCACCTCGCGCACGGTGAGCACGTGGGATGAACAGCTGCTCGAGCACCTGCGCGGACCGTTTCGCCTCTGGGCGGCGGCGGTGGTCGCGGAGCCGTTGTTGTCGGTGCTCAATCTCAATGCGCGCGTGGCGACGTTCCTGAACGCCTTCACGCGGGGCATGGTGCTGATCGCGCTGTTCTGGGCGATCCTGCAGGTGATTCGCATCGTGCAGTCGCGTCTCGAGAACGCGGCGTGGGAGACAGGGCAGGGGGCGCAGGCGCGCACACTGGTGCCGCTGCTGGGCAACTTCCTGCGCGTGGCGGTCACGGTGATCGCGTTGCTCGTGGCGCTGGCGCAGTTCGGCTATCCGGTGGGGACGCTGCTGGCTGGTCTCGGTATCGGTGGTATCGCGGTGGCGCTCGCCGCACAGAAGACGGTGGAGCACCTCTTCGGCAGCGTGAGCCTCGCGGCGGACAAGGTGCTGCGCGTGGGTGATTGGGTGAAGGCCGGTACGACCGAGGGCGCGGTGGAGCGGATCGGACTGCGTTCGACGAGCATCCGCACGATCGATCGCACGGTGGTACGCGTGCCGAACGGCAGACTGGCGGACGATCGCATCGAGACATTCGGTGAGCGCGATCGCATGCTGTTGCGCACCGATCTCGACCTCACGTACGAGACCAGCCGCGAAGATCTCGTGCAGATCCGCAACGAGGTGGAAGCACTGCTGCGTGCCCATCCCAAGGTGTGGCCAGACGTGGTGCGTGTGAACATCACCGCGTTCACCGATTCGGCGATTCGCATGAATGTGGTGGCCTGGTTCCAGACGACCGACCACAACGAGTTCCTGCGCATCCGGCACGACCTGTTCCTCGAGTTCCTGCGGGTGCTGGAGGATCATGGTTCGTCCTTCGCTTTCCCGTCGCGCACCATCTATCACGTGCAGCAACAGGACCCGGGCCCGCATGGCCCGGGATTCCCGCCGCAGCTGGTGGAGTAGGTCCCTCCTGACACCGACCTGATGCGGATGTTCGCACGATGATGCCCTTCGTAGGGTGGCTGGCCACGTTGCTGCAAATCGATGTGCAGTACACACCACCAGCGCTGCTGGAGACGGAGCTTGCCGCCACGTTGCTGCAGGGGGCCGTCACCACGGGCGTGGCGGTGCTGTGCGCGCATTTGTATGTGCGCTATCGGCGCTCGTGGTTCGGCTGGTTTGCCGTGGCCTGGGGCGTGTATGTCGCGCGCCTGTTTTGCATTCTCAGTTTTCTGCTGACCGGCGAGCGGGTGTGGTTGTACTGGCACCAGGTGACGACCGGCTGGACCGCGCTCGCGCTGCTATGGGCGTCGCTGGTGTTCTCGCGACAGATGCGACCGCGCGCGGTGTATCTGGGGTGGGCGCTGTTTCCGCCGCTGTGGTCGTACATCGCCATCTATCAGCTCGATCACTTTTTGTGGGCCGCACTGCCAGCTGTGCTGTTCCTCAGTGGCGCGACGGCGTGGACGGGATGGGTGTTCTGGCGGCACCACCGTATCGCGCACTCCACGGGCGCCCGTTGGCTGGCCGTATCGTTTGCGCTGTGGGGGCTGCATCACCTCGACTATCCGTTTCTGCGCGCGCAGGGCGCCTGGACGCCGTGGGGCTACTACCTCGATATCAGCTTCGTACTGTTGGTCGCGGCGGGCCTCGTGCTGCTGGTACTCGATGACCTTGGCCGCGGCGTGCGCGCACTGAGCGCGCTGTCGGGAGACTTGCAGCGCCGCGCATCGCGCGGTCATGAGCGCGACCCCGTGGACACCTTGCTGGTGCGTCCGCTCGCCCTGCCGGGTGTGCGTGGGGCCGCGATGTTCCTGTTCGATGCGGTGCCTCCAACGGGTGCGCTGCGCACGTTGTCAAAGGAACCGTCCGAGAGCGCGACGGATACGGCGACGGATTCGGCCATGGATTCGGCGCCTGAGGGCAGCCCCGAAGAAGAATCCGCGGCGGAGGTGATGGAGCGTGTGCTGTCGCAGGCGCGTGCGCGCGGTGAAGCCACGCCACCACCTGATGCGCTGGCACGCGGGCGGTTCGTGAGTGGAGCGGGCGTGTGCAGCGCGTGGGCCGGCGATACGGCACAGCACGAAGTCCATGATGCGCTTGCGCGTATGCGGCTCACGCGGCGTCCGCAGATTGTCGCAGCGGCGGGGGAACAACCCTTCGTGGCGGTGCTGCCCGTGGGCGCCGGATCGCAGCTGGTGGGGGCGCTCGTGATGGCTGGTGATGTGCGCAATCCGTTCACGGCGCTCGACGATGACTTTCTGCTGGCGCTCGGGCAGCAGGTGGGCGCGGCGCTCGATCAATGGGCGCTGGATCGACAGCTGGCGGCACGCACGCAGGCGCTCGAGCAGTTGTCGGCGCGTATGCTGCGTCAGCACGAGGAAGAGCGTCGCCGGCTCTCCCGTGAGTTGCACGACGAAACGGCGCAGGTGTTTTCCGCGGTGAAGATGCAGCTCGAATCGCTGCGGCCATTGTTGGCTCCCGACTCCTCCCCGCGACTCGATCGGTTGCTGTCGCTGGTGGATACCGGCATCGCCAGCATTCGTCAGGTGACCAGCGCTCTGCGCCCCACGCTGCTCGACGATCTTGGCCTGCGGCCGGCGCTGCATTCGCTCATCACCGACTTCACGGAGCGCAGTGGATTGCTGGTGGTGTTTGGTGCGCCGCCCACGCTGCCGCCGCTGCCGGGCGATGCCGATCTCGCCGTGTTTCGCGCGCTGCAGGAGGCGCTGAGCAACATCGTGCGCCATGCCGGAGCCCAACGGGTGGATGTGACCGTCTCCGTGGACGACGACGCACTGATCATGATCGTGGGCGATGACGGGCGCGGATTCCCCACACTGCGCGACGGCCGACTGCGGAGCACTGAGCATCGCATGGGCATCACCGGTATGCGGGAGCGGCTGCTGGCTGTGGACGGTACGGTGGTGATCGCCAACCGGACGCCGGGGGCCGAACTCACGGTGACCGTGCCGCGCCTGCGGCGCCAGGCCTGACGGAATCTCCGCTGGACGGTACACCCTCTTCGGAAGCACCCGTTGCCGGCGGACAACGCTTCCGCACCGCGCAGCGATATACTTGGTGGAGAGACCTATGAACGTGCCTGCAGCCACCACCGCCCCCATCCGGGTCCTGATCGCGGACGACCATGCCCTGGTCCGTGAAGGCCTACGCTATGTGCTCGACGCCGATCCGGGCATCGAAGTAGTGGGGGAGGCCTCGAACGGGCGTGTCGCGGTCGACCTGGCCCTGCAGCACGTGCCGGATGTGGTGGTGCTGGACATCACCATGCCGGAGGAATCGGGTCTCAAGGCCGCAGCGCGTCTTCGCGAGGCGTTGCCGGACACCCGGGTGCTGTTGCTCAGCATGCACGATCAGGGCGAGTACGTGCGTGAGGGCATGCGCATTGGCACGCACGGCTATCTGCTCAAGGATTCCGCCGGCGAGGAGCTCCGGGCAGCCATCCGGGCGGTCCACGCCGGCGGGACGTTCTTCAGTCCGTCCGTGGTGCGGCGTCTGACGTCCACGGAAGTGGTGAGCGAAGGGGCACCGGCGGCGCAGCTCGACCTGCTCACGCCCCGCGAACGCGATGTGCTGGCCGGCGTGGCGCGTGGCCTGACCAACAAGGCGATCGCGGCAGAGCTGGGCATCAGCCGCCGTACGGTGGAGGCGCACCGCGAGAGCCTCATGCGCAAGCTGCAGATCCATTCGGTGGCCGGGCTGACCCGCTTCGCGCTGGAAACGGGGATCATCACCGACGCCTGAGGTATCCCGCACTGTGACAGCGGGTGAAGGTGCAGGGATCACAGTCGGTGATTGGCTGTGACGAGTGGTGCTGTTACGTGTCATGACGCGGTTCGTCAGCTGGAAAATGGCTCATGCCGTGACACCCCATGCCACGCGAGCCACACCCTTCCGACCATGATCCTCTCCGAGCGCATCGACCGAGACGCCTACAACGGCATCGCCATGACCCCACGGGCTGAGTCTTCCCAGGAGAGCCGACCGCGGTTGCAGTTCGTGGACTGCCACCTCGAGCGAGGTCCGGCCGCCTTCACGCGGGTGACTGTGCGTTTCAGCGGTCCGTACTTCACCGATGGCAGCTACATCTGCCGTCAGGAAGGCACGACATCCGAGGGTGGGGATCTGCGTTTGGCTGTCCTGGCGACATTCGATGCGCTGGCGGCGGCCTCCGATGCGGCCATGCGGTTCGAACTCATTGGCGTGAAGCCGGTGCGGGCGTTCGACACCACAGTGATGATGGTGGCCGCCATGGTCCGCGACGGCGCTGAGCCACGGCGTGTGGTGGGCGCGGCGATCGTCGAAGGGGACGCCATGGCCGCGGCCGTACGGGCCGCCCTGCACGCCGCCAACCGAATGGCGGCTCCTCTGCTCGGCCCGCTGTCCTGAACCAACTCAGCCGTGACGCCGGCCACGCAGGAATTACCGTGGCGGGTGTCCCTGTCGGCGCCTTGGGGTTATAACACGACGTGCAACGTTCGCACCGGTGTCCCTGTCCGACACGGGAGCGGACCGGTTCCGATGACGGAGCTTCGCGTCTTCTGTTCGCGAGTCCGTACGATCCTTTCCTCGGCGCTGGCGTATGTCGTCTCGTCTTTTCCTGCCACTTCGCCGAGCTGCACTGGTCTCGGGCACAGCTGTCGCCCTGAGCGGGTGTTTGTCATCGGCCCCATGGCGCGGCCCCGCGAAGCCTCCCGCGACCGCCGCTCCGCCCGTGGCGACGGCTGTTCCCCTATCTCCCGCTCCACGTGTCGCGCGTGACACGGCGGCGCCCGATGAAGTGGTCCGGGCTGCGGTGGCGGTATTTGGCGATTCCATAGCTGTCGCCGCTGCCGACTCGGCCGCCGCCGAGCCCCAGTGGGACATCGATGTGCGTTCCTACGAGACGCATGATCGGGTCGCCCACTACGTGAACCTTTTCAGCACCAGCGCCAAAGAGCGATTCCGGACCCGGCTGTCGGCGGGAACGCGCTACGAGCCGATGATTCGCGCCAAGCTGCGGGCGAGTGGCATGCCGGAGGACCTGACCTATCTGGCGCTTATCGAGAGTGGCTACGACCCACACGCCTATTCCCGTGCTGCGGCGGTGGGGATGTGGCAGTTCATGAGCAGCACCGCCAAGGACATCGGCATGCGCGTGGACTGGTGGGTGGACGAACGCCGGGATCCGGCGCGCGCCACCGACGGTGCCATCCGATTCCTTGGTTATCTGCAGAAGCAGTTCGGCTCGTTCTATTTGGCGGCGGCGGCCTACAACGGTGGACCGGGGCGTGTCTCCCGCGGCCTCACGCGATTTGCCGAAGAGCTGGAAGGTTTCGAGGGAGAGGATCGTTTTTTTGCGCTGGCCGATCAGGACTATCTGCGAGCGGAAACCAAGAACTATGTGCCGCAGCTGATCGCGGCCGCGTTGATCGCAAAGACGCCGGATCGTTATGGCATCGTACTCGATTCGATGCCGCTCTATCTCTATGACTCGGTGTCTGTGGCACCGGGCACCAGTCTGGCGGCCGTGTCGCGGGCGAGCGGCGTGGGCAGCAAGGATCTCCGGTATCTCAATCCTGCCCTGCTGCGTGGCATGGCTCCACCCGATGCCTCGGTGTGGGTGCGGTTGCCGGAAGGGACGGGTGAGCTGACGCGGGCCGCACTCGACACGATGACCGATGTGCAGGGGTTCACCACCAGCAAGGTGACCGGCACGACGACCACGGCGAGTGGATTGGCCGGCAAACACGGCATCACGGTCAAGCAACTGCGGTGGTTCAATCCCAATCTCAAGGTGTCCTCGAAGGGACGACTGACGGCGGGGCAGACGGTGCGCATTCCGGACGGCGCCACGCTGGCTTATGCGTTCGAGATTCCCGATCCGTCCATCGAACGCTACGGCACGAGCTCCAGTGCGTCGCTGCAATCGCGCGGTGTGCATGTGGTGCGGCGCGGCGAGACTCTGGGCGGCATTGCCCGGCGCTATGGGATGACGCAATCCCGACTGCAGGCCATGAACGGCATGCGGGGCACCCGACTCGTGGCCGGCCAGTCGCTGCAGGTGCGTGGTGCAACGACGGCATCGTCCAAGACCACGGCATCCAAGACCACGAAGAGCGCTGCCAAGGCATCGACCAAAACGTCAGCAGCCAAATCGAAGGGCGCTTCGAGCAAGGCGTCGAAGTCGACCAAGGCCAAGGCGACCAGCGCGAAGTCGGTGAAGGCCAAATCGGCCACCACCAAGAAGAAGACCACAAAGGCGGCGCCAAAGTCCGCGAGCAAGTCCAGCAGCAAGTCCGCCAAGGCGAAGACCCGGACGGCGTCCAAGTAGGAAGCGCTTCGCGGTGGGTGTCGGAAACGAAGAAGGCGGCCCCGCAGGTGCGGAGCCGCCTTTCTTGTTTGATCCTGTGCTGTCGATGAAAGCGGTGGTGCGACCGTTTGATCAGTCCAGCGTGCCCCGTCCGCGGTAGCCACGGGTGATGATGCTTTCGTAGCCGTTGGCCGGGCTCAAGCCCATGGCAATGGCGTTGTTCACGGCCGTGGGGCCACGGTTGTACACGAGCAGGGCCAGCTTGAGATCACCTTTGTATTCCCGGATCAGCGTGCGCAGGTAGCGGAAGCCGATACGCAGGTTGACCTCGGGGTCGAGCAGCTGTTCCCGGGTGACGTTGGGCTCGAACACGCGAGCGGTGCCGAGCATGAGCTGTGTGAGGCCCATGGCACCCACGGGGCTCACGGCCTTCACGTCGAACACGCTCTCCACTCGCACCAGGCGGAACGCCAGTTCCGGTTCGATACCTGCCGTGATGGCGGCATCGTAGATGCGACGTGAGAGATCGGGCTTGATGCGGTACTTGGTGCTGAAGGAAAAGATGTGGTGCCAGCGGCCCAGCAGCTCACGCTGTTCGCGTTCCCGCGGATCGGGGGCGAAGGCAAAAGCGGGGGCGTTGGACGCCGTCTTGTTGGCTTGCTTGCTGCGGGTGCGCTTGAGCACCTCGCCTGCGGGGCGCCACAGTGGCTGCACCGTGAGCGGCGCAACGCGCGGGCCTGTCGTCGGGATCTGGGGACCGTTGCCGGTCACGGCCAGTTCGGAGATTGCCGTGCCCGGATGATCGGGCGACGGGTCCGGCGTGCTGAAGGAGCCGGAACCAGGGCGGATGACCACCGCCACGGCCAATACCACCATGCCAAGCGTACCCAGCTTGGAAAGACGGCGCCGAGCCACACGGCGACGAATCCGCCGGCGGCGAGCCTCGGCGTCGAGACTCGGTACTGCGGTTACTACGGGTACTTCATCTATCGGGTCGTGCATGGGCCCTCGCTTTCAACGGTCGCTTACGGACGGTTGATGAAGTCTCCCGACGCGCCGCCGCGTTTTTCGCGCAGCGTGATGTTCGAGATCACCATCGTCCGGTCGATCGCCTTGGCCATGTCGTAGATCGTCAGTAGTGCGACGGACACGGCGGTCAGCGCTTCCATTTCCACCCCGGTCTGAGCGGTGGTACGGACAGATCCCTCCACCAGGCACCCGGGGAGTGACTCATCGAGACTAACCCGGACATCGATCCCCGACAACGGGAGCGGGTGGCAGAGGGGAACGAGCTCAGCTGTACGTTTTGCTGCCTGAATTCCGGCCAGTCGTGCCACCGGGATGACGTCGCCTTTCTTCAACCCATTGTCGCGTATGGCGTTGAATGTGTCCTGCGCCATGGAAATGTGCCCGGACGCGACTGCGGATCGTACGGAAATCGGTTTGTGACCTACGTCAACCATTCCGAAATTTCCTGCCGAATCGAGGTGCGAAAGCTGACGCGCGGCGTCCGACATGGGCTCAGGGGTTCAGCGTCTGGTGCAGGGAGGCGAGCAGCGAGGCCGTGAGCAATTGGGGGCTCACGTTGCCCTGCGCCTTCGCCTTGGCGGTTTCGACGAACATCATCGTGGATGCGGCGCGACGTGCATCGATGTCATGACCAGACAGCGTGAGCTGTCGCACGCGGGCGTGCAGCAGCAGGGTGAGCGCGTCGAGTGTGTCGCTGAATGAACCACGTGCACCGGCAACGCCTTGCTTGGCCGCGGCCTTGGTGCGTTCGGCGATTCCATCCGGCGTGGCGGGTGCGAGTGCCGCTTCGAGCAGGCGTCGCGCCGCCGTGAATGCCGCACTCATGGAATCGCCGGCGAGCAGTTCGCCCGGTGCTCCATTCGCGCGAGCAAGCAACTCTTCACGCGGTGTGCGCGAGAACTTTCGCTCCACCACCGCGTCGCTGAGAAACGCATCCATGTCGGCGGGCGTGAGCGATGGCACACGGACGGATACCACCCGCGACTTGATGGTGGGCAGCAGCGCGCCGGGTTCGCTGGTGGTGAGCAGCAGCGTCGTGCCGGTCGGCGGCTCCTCGAGCAGCTTGAGGAAGGCGTTCGCCGCCTGGTCCGAACCTTCCTGACTGACCATACGTTCGGCGTCACCGACCACGAACACACTGCGCTTGGCCATGGCCGGACGCAGCGACGCCATGCTCACCAAGGCACGCACGGTGGCCACGTACAGGCCTTCGGTGCCTGGTGAGGGAGCCCACAATCCTTCGTCGCCCATGCGTTCGTTGATCGCATCTGCGAGGTCGCCCTTCACGTCGTCGGTGGAGGCATCGCCGTCCTTGAGGCGAGGGCGCGGGAAGAACCAGTGCAGGTCGGGGTGCATGCCGCGCTCGGCGTATCGGCAGTGCTGGCAGCCTCCACAGGGTTCGCGCAGCCCCTCGAGGGTGGCTCGTTCACAAAGCAGGAATTGTCCCAGCCACAGCGCGAGGCGCTGCTTGCCCACCCCACGACGGCCCTGCAGCAGAATGCTGGCGGGCAGTCGGCCATCGGACGCGGCCGCCGTCAGGCGCTGACGGAGGGTGTGGTGACCATAGAGAGGGCGATGAGACACAGACGGTCTTTAATAGAGAGAGTGAAGCGGGGGAATCTAATTGGGGGGCTTGGGGCTGGGTTTGAGGGGGCGGGTTCTGGGCAGTAGGCTGTAGGGGATAGGTTGGGGCGAGGTGGTCGCCTTGGTGTTCTCGGTGGTGGTCGCGTCGATGCTGCTTGCAGTCACACTCACAACTCCACGACTTCACGTGCGACAGATACTGACGGTTCTTGGGGCGGTGGCTCCGCTCATGTTGGGGTGGGGATCGCGGGTGGAAGCGCAGCCGACCCGCGCGCGGGCGCTTGGGTTGGCGCCAGGGATTTTCACACCGGGGCGTCACAACGCCATCACCGATGTCGCCGGTGTGAAGGTGGGGCAGGTGACCATCAGCGAAGGCGATTCGCTGCGCACCGGGGTGACGGCGATCGTGCCACATGGTGGCGATCTGTTTCGCGACCGCGTGCCGGCAGCGCTGCATGTCGGCAACGGCTTCGGCAAGCTGTTGGGCGTGACGCAGCTGCGCGAGCTCGGGGAGATCGAGACGCCGATCGTGCTCACTTGCACGCTGTGCATCTGGCAGGCGGGCGACGCGCTCGCGCAGTGGATGCTCACCCGGCCCGAAAACTCCGGGGTGCGGTCCATCAATCCGATCGTCGGCGAGACCAACGACGGACAGCTCAATGCGACGCGGGCCCGTCCCGGTATTGCCGCGGCAGTACAACGTGCCCTCGCCACCGCCACCGATGGCCCGGTCACGGAGGGCAGTGTGGGGGCCGGCCACGGTACGGTGATGTTTGGCTGGAAAGGCGGCATCGGCACCTCGTCACGCGTGCTGCCGGCATCGCTGGGCGGCTACAGTGTGGGCGTGCTCGTGCAGGGCAACTACGGCGGCGTGCTGCAGATGATGGGTGTGCCCATCGGGCAGCAACTGGGTCGCTATGCGTTTCAGCGCGATGTGGCGCCCGCCGGTACCCGGTCACCGGGTGATGCGGGCGCTGAGCATGGCGATGGGTCATGCATGATCGTCATCGCCACCGATGCGCCGGTGCTCGCCCGCAATCTCGAGCGCATGGGCGCGCGCGCGGTAATGGGACTCGCACGTACCGGCTCAAGTGCATCGAACGGTTCGGGCGACTATGTGCTGGCGTTCTCCACGTCGCCCAAGGTGCGCCGTAATCCCGATGCTGTGGTGAGCACCAACGACGAACTGGGCAACGAACAGATGTCGGCGCTGTTTCAGGCGGTCACGGAAGCGACAGAAGAAGCGTTGTACAACGCGCTGCTCATGGCGACGCCGGTGTCGAGTCGGTCGTCGCGGGTGAATCCGTTGCCGGTGGATTCGGTGCGCACGATGCTGCGGGCTCGTGGAATACGGTAACGGCGGTTTCGGGTCGCGGGGGGACGGGTTTGGGGGTGAAAGGCCGGGTGCCGGGTTACGGGACCCGAGTCTCGGGACTCACAGCTCGCGACCTGGTAGTTCACCTCCAAACCCGCCACCCCGCGACCCGCTACTGGAGTAAGTCCGCCAACACCGCCCCTGCCGTCGCGAGTCCGCCTGCTCCCGGCCCCTGAAACGCGATCTCGCCGGCGGACTCGCTTTCGATCAGCACGCGATTGAAAGGACCGCGCACCGCCGCCCACGCATCATCACCGCGCACCCGCGTGGGCAGGATACGTGCGACGACATCGTCGCCATCGCGCTCGCATGTGGCGATCAGTTTCACCCGATCTCCTTCGGCGGCGGCCTGCGCGGCCCACAGTGCGATTTCGGCATCAAGCCCCCGCCGCGTCACCTTGAGCGACTGCGGATCGATACCAAATGCGAGCCACGCCAACACACGCAGCTTGTCCTCGATGTCCTGGCCATTGAGGTCGCGCGTGGGATCGGCCTCGGCGTAGCCCAGCTCCTGCGCGGTGGCCACGGCGGCTTCGAGTGAAAAGCCGTCGGCGATTTGCTCGAGCACGTAGTTGCTGGTGCCATTCAGGATGCCACTCACGCGCGTGATGCCCACGCCCGCCGCACCGTTGCGCACACAACGCACGATGGGAATGGCCCCGCATACGGCGCCTTCGAAGTCGATGCGTGTGCTATGTTCTCGCGCCAGCTGCTGCAGCGCTTCACCGCGCTCGCCCAGCAATGCCTTGTTGGCGGTGACCACACGAATGCCGCGCTCCAGCGCCGCCTCCACGAGCACGCGCGCCGTGGTCGTACCGCCGATGGCCTCCACCAACACGTCGATGTCGTCGCCGAGCAATTGCGCGGCGTCCGTGATACAGGCACCCTCGGCGGCGACACCTTCGGTCAAAGCACGCGTCAATGACGGGCGCTCGCGTGATGCATCGCGCACGAGGACGCGCTCGACGCGCACATCCGGCGTGTCACTCACGCGACTGGTTCGGTCGGCATGTCGGGTGCTCAGCAGGTCCAGGAGGTTTCCACCGACATGGCCGCAACCGGCCAGCGCGATACGCAATGGCCGAACACCATGTGATGCGCGCGGCGCCGGTGCAGACGTTGCGGGCGTGGTGATGGTGCTGTCCTCACGTGCGGCGGTGGAGTGGCGATACGCGGTCCTTCCTTCTGCGTCGCGCAATGCGGTGGTGAGGATGTGCGACACGCGATCGGCCTCCAGAAGAAAGGCGTCGTGTCCGTGCACGGACGGCAAGTCGATGTAGGTCGCGTTCGCGGCGCCGGCCCATTCGCGCACGCACTCGGCCGGATACAACAGGTCACCCGGAATGCCCACGCCCGTGAGGCGGTCGGCCACCGGTTCGAGCGCGGCGGCAATGCCACCGCGCCCGCGTCCCACATCGTGCACGTCCGTGGCATCGATGAGCGCGCCGTAGCTCGTCGCATCAAAACGCGCCACGAGGCGCTCACCATGTGCATCGAGCCACTCGTTCACCTGAAACCCATCGGTGGCGCTGCGCGTGCGACCAAACCGGCGCTCGAGACTTTCCGGCGTGCGGTAGCTCAGCATGCCGATCATGCGCGCGAGCGCGAGGCCGTCATGGGCACCGCCAATGCTGATGGCGCGGCGCATGATGGCGTTCCAGGCGAGTCCCTGTGCGGTCTGCGCGGCGGGCGCCGCAAAACACACGGCACCGCGCAGGCGATCGGGAAAGCTCGCGGCGAATTCGAGGGTCACCATGCCACCCAGCGAGCCACCGCACACCAGCAACGGCACCTGCACACCCAGCGTGTCGAGCAACCGGGCCAGGACGCGCGCCTGATCGCGTGTCGTGATGGGCGGCAGCGCGTCGGGATCGGCATCGGTGGGGCCGGTGGTGCCGTCACAGCCGCCGAGCAGGCTGGCCGAGAGTACGGCATGACGCGACGGATCAATCGCACGGCCGGCGCCGATGACGTCCTTCCACCACACGCTGGCCTCGGCGGTGCCGGTCAGCGCGTGCACCACGAGCACCACGTTGTCGGCGGCGGCATTGACGACCCCCTCCAGCCGGAAATGCACATCGATGCAGGCGAGCACATCACCCGAATCGAGCGCGACATCGTGCAGGCTGATGATTTCGTCACGCACCGCGATGGACTGCGACGCCGACGGACGACGCGATGCGACGGTCGATCGTGCTTCGACACCGACCGACGCGATGGTGCGCGTCACGGCACGTGCACGCGGGTTGCGCACACCGGCTGAAGTGGGGAAGTGGCTCATGCCGCGGTCTCGGTGCGCTTTGGGCCTGCGGTGGTGGTACGCGCGTGATCGGTACCGACGGCGGCGGCGAGGGCGAGGTCGAGATCGGCAATGAGATCGTCGGCATCTTCCAGACCCACCGACAGGCGCACCAGATCGGGGGTGACGCCGGCGGCACGACGCTCCGTTTCGCTGAGCTGTTCGTGCGTGGTGGTCCACGGGTGAATCACCAGGCTCTTGGCGTCGCCGACATTGGCGAGCAGCGAGAAGAGCTTGGTTTCCTTGATGAAGCGCTGCGCCGCCGCTTCACCGCCGCGCACGCCGAACGTGAGCACGCCGCCAAAGCCCTTGGCGAGGTACTTCGCCGCGTGACGATGGGAGTCGTGAGCGGCGAGGCCCGGATATTTCACCCACGCCACCGACGGGTGCGATTCGAGATACTGCGCAAGCCGCAGTGCGTTGGCGCTGTGTTGGCGGATGCGCAGCGGCAACGTTTCGAGGCCCTGCAGGAAGAGAAACGCATTGAACGGTGACAGCGCCGCGCCGATGTCGCGCAGCAACAGCACACGCAGGCGAATGGCGTACGCGATGTTGGCGCCGTCCAGGTTGCCGAACGCGTCGGAGAAGACGAGACCGTGGTACGCGGGCTCGGGTTCCTTGTAGAAGCTGCGGAAGCGCGCCGTCGCGCCCCAGTCGAAACGGCCGCTGTCCACGACCACGCCGCCGATGCTGGTGCCATGTCCGCCAATCCACTTGGTGGCGCTGTGCACGACGATGTCGGCGCCGTGAGCGATGGGCTTGCAGAGCACCGGCGCAAACGTGTTGTCGACGACCAGCGGCAGGTTGTACTGATGCGCCAGCGACGCCAACGCTTCGATGTCCGGGACGTCGAGCGCCGGATTGCCAACCGTCTCCACGTAGATGGCGCGCGTCTGGTCATCGATTGCGGCTGCCACGGCCTTGTGGTCGTGGATGTCGACAAAACGCGTGCGGATGCCGAGGCGGGGCAGGGTGTTCGCCAGCAGCGACACCGTACCGCCGTAGAGCGAGCGGGATGCGACGATATTGTTGCCGGCTTCGGCGAGATTGAGCAGGGCCAGCGTCTGCGCAGCCTGACCGCTCGCCACCGCCACGGCCGCCACACCGCCTTCGAGCGCGGCAATGCGCTTCTCGAAGACATCCGTGGTGGGATTCATGATGCGCGTGTAGATGTTGCCGAACGCGCGAAGGCCGAACAGATCGGCGGCGTGTTC
>NZ_DASWXE010000120.1:0-21762 GCF_036405635.1 Gemmatimonas sp.
TATGACGGCCCCTCGGTCGGTTCCAGACCCGAGGTAGAGCTGATCAGCAATGTGACGTACAATGCCGCGGCGAAGGCAAACACGCTCCAGCGAATGCGCGTGACATCGAAGCGCAGCTGATGAAATAGTCGAGCTGCAAAGGACGTCGTAACTCGCCGTGAGAAGTTCATGCGAAGCTCGGCGGCATGGTATGTCCGAGCGCCAGATAGAGCTCCTTGAGTGTCGGCTCGCTCACGAGATAGCGCGCGTCGTCGCCAGCGCTGCTGCGCACCACTGCACCGATCTCTTCTTCCGAAATGCGCGGGATCAGAGCGGTCACACGTGCACCGGATGTCTGTACCGCGAGCCAGTCGGTCGGCCAGGCGACAGCGATCGCCGGATCGTGCGTGAGATCGACCCGACGGTACCGAGCCTGCAATGACTCCAATGACGCAGATACGGTGAGCCGGCCATTGCGCAGAAATCCGACCCAATCAGCCATCGTCTCGATCTCGGCAATGTCGTGCGTAGCAACCAGCACACTCCAGCCATGCTCGCCGATTGAGTCGAGCAGTCCGCGCACCAGGTCATCTTTCACGGCCACATCCATACCGGTGAACGGTTCGTCCATGATCAGCAGCCGCGGCCGGGCCGAGAGCGCCAGCAGTAACGACACCTTCATGCGTTCACCACGCGACATCTCGGACACACGCTGATTGGCGTCGACACCAAAGCGTTGACGCAATGACGTGGCGAGGGTGGCGTCCCACGTGGGATACAAGGGCGCGCAGTACGCCTCCAATTGCCGCACCCGAAGACCACTCGGCAACTCCTGTCCTTCGGCGACATAGGCCATCTGCTGCCGCAGTGCCAACGGCAAGCGCTGCACATCGGTTCCCAACACGGTGACCTGGCCGTGCTGCACCGGATCGATGCCTGCGACGAGCCGCAGCAACGTCGATTTGCCGGCACCGTTGGCGCCGAGCAACGCGTAGATCGCTCCCTCGGGTACATCGAGCGCGAGATCGGTGAGCACCTCGCGCTTGCGATATCGATGGTGCAATCCACGTACTGCGATGGCGGTCCGCCCTGCTCCTTCATTCATTGCCCGACTCCTGAAAGACGTTGCCGAGGAATTCTTCTCGCGGAATTCTTCATAGCGGTGGGATGCGCTGTTCGCGATGGATCAGCGTCCTGCCTGCGGTGACCGCACATCGTTCAGACTCATGACAGCGCATCCCATTGCCTCCGGAGCGCATCCAGCAGTTCGTCGCGCGTCAATCCAAGGCGCATCGCCTCGACGACCAGCGCTTCCGTCTGATCGGCCAATAGCGCCGCTCTCGTCTGGGGCGAGCTCTGGACGGGGGGCGCTACCACGGTGCCCACGCCCGGCCGCACTTCCAGCAATCCCATGCGCGTCAGCTCGAGCACCACTTTGTGCGCCGTGTTGGGATTGATCTTCAGCGATTGGCTGATGTCCCTCACCGACGGAAATGACGCGCCCGCAGCCAGCTGCCCCGACACGATGGCACGGGTGGCAGCGTAGACGACCTGCCGGAAGGGTGGCTGTCCGGCTACGAGAGTGACGGGAAACGACAGCATCTACTCTACTATGCGTACTAGTACACCTACCGTCAAGAAACCGCAGCGCCGGTGCGGGTTTCGCGCGTATCTTCGGGCGTCCCTTCTTCAATTGGAGCTCCGATGTCCTCGCCTCACCGGCGCCCGCTCACGCGCCCGCACCCGCGGTCCGCGCTCCTGCCGAAAGCGGCCCTGCTGGCTGCCTCGCTGACCATCGCTGCGGCGACGCCTGTTGCCCCGCTGGCCGCGCAGGGCGCCACACACCCCATCACCGCCGCCGATATCTCGGCCTGGAAGACCATCCGCGGCGCGACACTCTCCAACGACGGCGCTTGGTTCGCCTACATCGTCGCGCCCAATGAGGGTGATGCCGAAGTGGTGGTGAAGCAGACCGCAGCCGGCGGCAAGGAGATGCGATTCCCGATCGGTGAAGCGCCGGCTGCAGCTGGCGGTCCGTTCGGTGGTGGCAGCCTGCCTGGCCTGCAGCTCGCGGGCGACGGCAAGTGGGTAGCCATGCTGGTCTATCCCAAGGCCGCCGAACAGAAGCGGCTGCGTCAGCAGCGCCGCCCGGTGGTGAGCAAGGCCCTGGTGGTGGACCTGGCCTCCGGTGAGAAGCGCGAGTTTGACCGCGTGCGTCGCATCGCCTTTGGTGGCGACACGCCCAAGTGGCTCGCCATGCAGGCCTATGGTCCCGACGCACCGGCAGGTGGTGGTGGCGCCGGCGGTGCTGGTGGACCGGCCCCTGGTGCACCGGGCATGGGCGGCAATCCGCTCGGCGGCGGCGGTGGTCGCGTGGAAGGCACCGACATGCTGCTCCACGAACTCGGCACCACCACGCTGTTCAACGTGGGCAACGTCGCCGACTTCTCGTTCGACAACAAAGGCCGCTGGCTGGCCTACGCCATTGACGCGCGCGAACAGGCCGGCAACGGCGTGCAGCTGCGCGAGCTGGCCACGGGCATCGTGAAGTCGCTCGACGCCGGCAAGGCGCTGTATCGCCGCCTCGCGTGGAGCGACACGCTCAACGCACTCGCGTTCCTCAAGGGCACGGCGGACAGCGCCGCGACTGATACCACGTGGGCCGCCGTGGGTGTCTCGCGTGTGGGCGCGCCCACGCAGCAGCTCGTGACCGTGGGTCAGGGCGGCAAGGCCACCCTGCCCAACGGTATGGAAGTGAGCCCCGACCGCGCGCCGCGCTGGCTGGAGCAGCAGGACGCGATGCTGATCGGCCTGCGCGTGTCCACGCCGCCGCTGCCGCGCGGCGAGCAGTTGGAAGACGACGATCGCCCGACGCTCATCCTGTGGCACCACAAGGATCCGCGTCTGCAGAGCATGCAGCTGGTGCAGGAACAGGCCGACAAGGGCTTCTCGTTCATGGCCACCTACCTGCCCGCGACACAGGCGGTGGTGCAACTGACCAACGCCGATGTGCGCACGGGTTCGGTGGGCGCGCACGATCGCTGGTTGCTGAGCAGCGAGAACCAGCCGTACGAACGGCAGGCGAGCGTGGACGGCATTCAGTACCGCGACGTGTACCTCACCGATGTACGTACCGGCAATCGGGTCACGGTGAAGCAGCGGATGGTTGGCACGTCATCGCTGTCACCCGATGGTCGCACGGTGCTGTTCTGGAATGACGGCAACTTCCATGCGTACGATGTGGCGACGAAGAATGTCACCAACATCACCGCCGGTGCACCGACGTCGTTCATCGACACCGAAGACGATCACAATGTCGATCGTCCGTCCACGGACTTCATCGACTGGAGCCGTGACGGCCGCTTCGTGCTCATCAGCGACAACTACGATGTGTGGCGTGTGGGTTTGGGCGGCAAGAGCTGGGCGAACCTCACCGGTAACGGGCGCGCCGAGCGCATTCGCTACAACCGCGTGGTGCGCACCGATCTGACCGATCGCACGATCGACCTCACCAAGCCGGTGTACATCGTGGCCATGCAGGCCCGCACGAAGAAGGAATCGGTGGTGCGTATCGATCCCGCCAAGAATGGCGTGGTGTCGGTGACGGGCTGGCGCGATGCGCGGCATGCGCCGATTCGCGCCAAGAACGCCGATGTGTGGGTGTCCACCATCCAGACATCGACACGATTCCCCGACTACTGGCGCGTGAGCTTCGGCAGCAATGCGCTCGCCGATTCAGTGCGCCTGTCCGATGCCAATCCGAACATGAACGGCGTGGCATGGTCGGCGGGCTCGCGTCTCGTGAACTATGTGACCGAGAAGGGCGACTCGCTGCAGGGCGCGCTGTACCTGCCGGCGGGCTATCAGGAAGGCAAGCAGTACCCGACGCTGACGTTCATTTACGAGCTGCAGTCGGACAATCTCAACTCGTTCTACTCGCCGACGTTCTCGAGCTCACCCAACGCGCTGATCGGTGTGCACACGTCGCGTGGTTACGCGGTGTTCCTGCCGGACATCGTGTACAAGCTGAATGATCCGGGCATGAGCGCGGTGTGGAGCGTGGTGCCCGCCGTGAAGGCCGCCATTCGCACCGGTGTGGTGGACTCGGCCAACGTGGGTCTGCACGGCCACTCGTGGGGCGGCTATCAGACGTCGTTCCTCGTCACGCAGACCAACATCTTCAAGAGTGCCGTGGCCGGTGCGCCGCTCACCGACATGATCAGCATGTACAGCTCGGTGTACTGGAACACGGGTGGCGCCAACCAGGCGATCTTCCAGAGCTCGCAGGGCCGCTTCAAGGGCAACTTCATCGAGAACCGCGAGGCGTACGAGCGCAACTCGCCGAACCGATTCGCCGACAAGGTGAAGACGCCACTCATCATCCTGCACGACGACAAGGATGGTGCCGTGGACTTCAATCAGGGCATCACGTACTACAACACGCTGCGCCAGATGAACAAGGACGTGATCCTGCTCGAGTACGTGGGCGAGAATCACGGCCTGTCGCAGCTGCGCAATCGTCGCGACTACTCGCAGCGCCTGATGGAGTACTGGGACTCGTACCTCAAGGGCCAGCCGGCGCCGGAGTGGCTGAAGAACGGCATTCCGCGGCTCAAGATGGACGAGCACCTGCGGGATCAGAAGAAGAAGCTGGATCCGAAGAAGGTGGCGATGTGAAGTAAGGAAGTGATTTGATATCAAGAGGGGACAGGGAGGAGTTGGAGAGATCGCAGGGAGCAGGTCGCTGCTTCCCGCACCCTCTCCAACTCCTCCCTGTCCCCTTTTTGATATCAGATAAATCCGAATAAACCAGTTCCGTATAATTCCGAGTGTTCTTATCATTGTTCACTGTTGATACTTCATCACGTTATATGAAAGTCGTTCTCAACCAACACGGAGGCCAGCATGGCGGAAGAATTTCCGCACGTGCACGAGGAGATGCTGTTCGAGTCCCGACGCGGGTTCGTGCGTTGCTGCCGAGCCTGTGGCGCGTTCGAACTGCGGTTCGGTAACGCCATCCTCTCGATGAACGCCGCCGACCTCTCTGCCCTTACCGATACAGTCGCCGCCTACGACACAGGCCGCATGCGACCCGGTAGCACCCCAAGTGACCATGCCGTGATCTGGCTCGGGCACAATGGCGCAGGGTTCCGGTTCCGCCGGGAAGAGGTCGCCGAGCTCCACCGTCTCCTCGCCGGAGCCCGTCTCTTCGCCAATCTCGGCCAGGACCAGGATCCCGAGGACCCCGAGGACGCCCCCATTCTCGAAGATCCCACCGATGCCGCCTTCCGGCGGTGGTCACCCCTGGAGGAAGACTGATGAGCCGCCTTGGTCCCCGTCTGAAGATCATTCGCCGCTTGGGCATTCAGCTGCCCGGCCTCACGTCCAAGGACGCTGAGCGTCGGCCGTATCCGCCCGGTCAGCATGGTCAGTCCACGGCGCGCCGTCGCAAGGTCAGCCTGTATCGCCTCCGTCTCGAGGCCAAGCAGGCGGTCCGCTTCCACTACGGCATCTCCGAGAACCAGCTCCGTCGCACCTACGCCATGGCGAAGACCCGCCCGGGCCGCACGGGTGACGTGATGCTCGCCATGCTCGAGGCGCGCCTCGACAACGTGGTCTTCCGGCTTGGTTTTGCCCGCACCATCCCGGCGGCCCGCCAGCTCGTGGTGCATGGCCACGTATACGTGAACGGCAGCCGCGTCGACCGTCCGGGCTATCGCCTGCGTACCGGCGAGATGATCAAGCTCGACCCGCGCATGGCCGAGAACCCGCATGTGCAGGAGCAGTTGGCGCGTGGCCCACAGGTCAAGCTGCCGGGCTGGCTGGCCAAGACGGATGACTCGCCGCTGGAAGGCCGCATGATTGCGCCGCCGACGCGGGAGAGCGTGCCATTCGCCTGCAATGACGCGGCGATCGTGGAGTACTATGCGCGGTAATAAGGATTCTTCGTTCTGTTTCTAGAGGAAACAGGGAGGAGTTGGAGAGTGTGCGGGAAGCAGGAACCTGCTCCCTGTAATCTTTCCAACTCCTCCCTGTCATCCTCTAGAAATCAAACAACGAATCCGAACTCTTAATGCTTCATCCCCGTATTGCACCCCTCTTCCAGCACCTCGAACTTCTCGTGCAGGGTGCCAAGCGCCGTCTTGAGGTCCGCATCTGACGCCTTCTTGTTCACGAGCGTCGCGACCTTTTCGGTCTCAGCAGTGAGCCCCGCCTGCGCCTTGAGCAGCTCGGGCTTCTGACAGCTGGCCGGCGCCTTCGACGCCGCCACAACCTTGGCAGCCGCGACCATCTCGCCGACCTTGGCGCGGATCGGTGCCATGTCGTTGTTCTGCTTGGCCGGATGCCAGGTCGCCATCATCAGCATGTGGTAGGCGTCCAGCTCCTTCCATGCATCGGCCTTGGCGCCGTGCATCGCGCCGTGATCCATACGGTTGTGGTCCATCGCCGGCGCGGCCTTGGCCGGCTCGGTCTTGGCCGGCGGCTGCTGGGCCTGCAAAGCAGCCATCGGCAGGGCGAGCGTGACAAAAGTCACCGCGAGGGCACGGCGGGCAATCGAATGCGACATCGGGGATTTCTCCGAGATAGAGGCGGACATCACGCCGTCATTGTCCGGTGGCGGCGCGTGATTCCAAGCGTGCAAAAATTGCGGCTCCCAAGGCGTGGTGCCATCCGTAGATTTGCCCAACGCCTCCCGGCTGCCCATCGTAACCCCAGTGTCCCGCCACGTTCCGGGGTATCCGGCCGCCGGACCCGTCAGTCCCTGCATCCTCTCCACCCGTCCCCTCGCATGACTCGACTGCGTCGCGTCACCCGACTTTCGCTGGCCCTCATGTCGGTCGCGGCTCCGCTCGCGCTACCGGCCCAGCAGCGAACGTCGCCCAAGCAGTTCTTCGGGCACGACATCGGAGCCGATTACGAGCTCCCCAACTACACGAAGCTCAACCAGTTCTTCGCCAAGGTCGCGCAGGAAAGCGACCGCGTGACGCTCGATACGATCGGGCGCACCGAAGAAGGCCGGCCGCAGATCATGGCGATCGTGACCAGCCCGGCCAACCACGCCAAGCTGGCGCGCTACAAGGAAATCGCCACCAAACTGGCGAAGGCCGATGGCCTCGACTCTGCCGCCGCGACCGCGCTGGCGAAGGAAGGCAAGGTCGTGTTCTGGATCGACGGTGGCCTCCACGCCACTGAAGTCCTCGGCGCGCAGCAGCTCATGGAGACGCTGTGGCAGCTCTCCAGCCGCACCGACGACGAGACGATGCGCATCCTGAATGACGTCGTGATCCTCATGACGCACGCCAACCCGGACGGCATGGAGCTCGTCTCGGATTGGTACATGAAGGAGCCCGACAAGCTGCGCCGCACCAGCGGCACGATCCCGCGCCTGTACGAGAAGTACGCGGGCCACGACAACAACCGCGACTCGTACATGAACGCGCTCGCCGAGACGCGGAACATGTCGAGGCAGCTGTTCATCGAGTGGCATCCGCAGATCATGTACAACCACCACCAGACCGGCCCGACCGGTACGGTGATGGCCGCGCCGCCGTACCGTGATCCGGCCAACTTCTGGTTCCACCCGGCCATCATCACGGGCCTCGATCTCGTGGGCGCCGCGCTGAACCACCGCTTCGTGCTCGAGCACAAGCCGGGCCTCACGTTCCGCGCCGGTTCCAACTACTCGACGTGGTGGAACGGTGGTCTTCGCACCACCGGCTACTATCACAACCAGATCGGCATCCTGACCGAGACCATCGGCAACCCGACGCCCATGCGCATCGCGCTGGTGCCGGAGCGTCAGGTGCGTTCGGCCGGTCTGCCCGTGCCCATCGAGCCGCAGGAATGGCATTTCCGCCAGTCCGTCGACTACTCGGTGTCGGCCAACTACGCCTTCCTCGACATGGCGTCGCGTTACCGCGAGACGTTCCTGTTCAACCGCTGGGTCATGGGCAATGACCAGATCAAGGCGGGTCAGAAGGACAACTGGACCATCTCGCCGAAGCGTGTCGATGCGATGATCGCCAAGATCACCGCTGATCGCGCGAGCGGTGGTGCGCAGCAGGCGGCCGCTGGTGGCCCGCGTGGCGGCGGTGGTGGTGGCAACATCGGCAGCGCGGTCGCCAACGATCGCTACATGGCCGAACTCAAGAAGCCCGAAAACCGCGATCCGCGTGCGTACATCCTGAGCAGCGCGCAGAACGACTTCCCGACGGCCACCAAGTTCATCCAGGCGCTCCAGTACTCGGGCGTGGATGTGCTCAAGGCCAACGCCGCGTTCTCGGCCAACGGCAAGCAGTTCCCGGCCGGCTCGTGGGTCATCAAGACGGATCAGGCGTTCCGTTCGCACGTGCTCGACATGTTCGAGCCGCAGGATCACCCGAATGACTTCCGCTATCCGGGTGGCCCGCCGATCCCGCCGTACGACAACGCCGGCTGGACGCTCGCCTACCAGATGGGTGTGCAGTTCGAGCGTGTGCTCGATGCGCCGCCGAGTGGTTCGTTCGAGAAGGTCATCGGCATCACGACCATGCCCGCCGGCACGGTCGCCAAGGGCAAGGCCGGTTACTTCATCCACCCGGGCGTGAACGACGCGGCCACGGTCGCCAATCGTCTCGGCAAGGTGAAGGTGAAGGCTTCGCGCATCCCGACGTCGTTTAAGGACGGCGACGTGACGTGGCCCGCCGGCTCGTGGTTCATCCCCGCTGGTGGCGCGGCCGACAAGGTCGTGGCGCAGGCGGCCAAGGACCTCGGCGTGAACTTCGCTGCGGCCAACGCCAAGCCGGCCACCTCGCAGCCGGTGACCCCGCTGCGCATCGGCCTCGTCGACCGTTACGGCGGCAACATGCCGAGCGGCTGGACGCGCCTGATCCTCGAGAAGTTCGAGTATCCGTTCGCCGTGGTGTTCCCGCAGGAGATCGACGCCGGCAACCTCAAGGCGAAGTACGATGTGCTGGTCTTCACGGACGGTATGTTCACCGATCGCCCGGGCTTCGGCGGTGGGTTCGGTGGTTCGCCCGACACGACGCTGATCCCGGCCGAGTACCGCAAGCAGCTGGGTCGTGTGACGGCCGAGCAGTCGGTGCCCGCCATCAAGGCGTTCGTGGAAGCAGGTGGCCGCGTGGTCGCGATCGGTTCGTCGATCGGCCTCGGCAAGGCGATGGGCCTGCCCATCGACAACTACCTCGTGGACAACACGGGTCGCGCGTATCCGGGTGAGAAGTACTACATCCCGGGCTCGCTGCTCGAAGTGAAGGTCGACACGTCGATGACGATCGCGACCGGCATGGCGCCGCGTCCGAGCGTGATGTTCGACAACAGCCCCGTGATGAAGCTTGGACCGGACGCCGCGGCGAAGGGCGTGCGCGCCATCGCCACGTTCGACACGGACAAGCCGCTGACGTCGGGCTGGGCGTGGGGTCAGGAGCTGCTCAAGGGCGGCACGGCCATGGCCGAAGCGCAGATGGGCAAGGGTTCGATCTGGTTGTTCGGACCGGAAGTGCTCTTCCGCTCGCAGCCGCATGGCACGTACAAGCTGTTCCTGAACGCGCTGGACGGTGGCTTCAAGCGCCCCGACAAGGCCGTGCAGTAAGCAGCCTGCAGTGCTGAAAGAAGAAGCGGGAGGTAGAGCGCGATGCTCCACCTCCCGCTTTCTTTTGCGAGTCCCTAGTGCTCAGCGCTTGAAGCGCACCACGCCACCAATGACCGTCAGCTTCACCTGGGCCTTGTCGAGGGAATCGGCGGGCATCGTGGTGAGGTCGCGATCGATCACCACGAGATCGGCGAGGCGGCCCTTGGCAATGATGCCAACGTCCTTGTCCTGAAAGCCGGCGAATGCGGAGCCCGTCGTGTATCCGCGCAGTGCGTCTTCCACGGTGATGCGCTCCTCGGGTACCCAACCACCGGGATGTGCGCCATCGAGCGTCTGCCGCGTGACCGCTGCCTTGATGCCTTCGAGCGGCGTGGGCGGGGCCACAAACCAGTCGCTGCCAAATGCCACGCGCGCCTTGGTGTTGAGCAACGACTTGAATGCGTACGTGCCCTTCGCGCGCTCGGGACCGATGACGCGCTCTGCCCAGCGACCGTCGTCGGCTTCGTGATAGGGCTGCATGCTGGCAATCACCTGCAGCGGACCGAAGCGCGCGATGTCTTCCGGTGCGATGTGCTGTGCGTGTTCGATCCGGAAACGGCGATCGCGCGCGCCATTCTCACGCGCCACACGTTCAAACACATCGAGCTGGGTGCGAATGGCACGGTCACCGATCGCGTGCACGGCCACCTGCAACTGCGCGGCATCGGCACCCTTGGTCCAGGCATACAGGCTTTCGGCCGGCGTGACGAACAATCCCGTGTCGGTGGGCACGTCGGTGAAGGGCTGCAGCATGGCGGCCGTGTGCGAGCCCAGTGATCCGTCCACGAAGCCTTTGAGCCCACCGATGCGCAGCCAGGCGTCGCCGTTGCCGCGCGCCTTCACGGTGTCGCGCAACGCGGCCCACTGCGCCAGCGGCACCTGGGCCACGATGCGGGTGCGCAAACGATTCTGCTGACGCGCCCGATCGAACACGGTGATGTGCTCGAAGGTGCCCATGTTGTGCACGCTGGTCACACCACGCGCCGCCACATAGGCCATGGCGGTATCGAGCGCACGATCGAGTTCGGCGGCACTGCGCGGTGGCTGTGCGGCATCGACCAGCCCCATCGCATTGTCCTTGAAGATGCCGGTGGGATTGCCCTTCGCATCGCGCACGATGGTGCCACCGGCCACATCGGCCGTGTTGCGATCGACCTTGGCCGCCGTCATCGCCAACTGATTGGCCAGATTCATGTGGCCATCCAGTCGGTTGATCCACACCGGATTGTCCGGGGTGACCGAGTCGATCCATTCGTGCGTGGGCAACTCCCCGCCCCAGTTGGTGTGATCCCAATCGCCGCTACGAATCCACTGTCCCTTGGGAATCGTGCGCGCATAGTCGCGAATGCGCGTGACGAACTCTTCGCGCGTGCGAGCATCGCGCAGTGACACCGACGACAGCGCCAGTCCGCCGTCGAGGAAGTGCACATGCGAATCGATGAAGCCGGGCGTCACCATGCCACCCTGCGCATCGAACACTTCGGCGTTGGTCGCTATGCGCCGGATCTCGTCGGTCGTACCGACGGCCGTGATCCGATCATTGGCGATAGCTACGGCTTCAGCCCAGGGCGCAGTGCTGTCACCCGTCCACACGCGCGCATTCACGATGGCCAGGGTGGCCGGCTGTCCTTGACGATCGGCGCAGGCCGCCGCAGACAGGGCGAGGGAGAACGCTCCAGCGGTGGTCAACAGCCGGAACACGGAACGATCCCGTGACGCATGGGCACGGATGGTGAAGTTGGTCATGGCTATATTGTGGCCATGGCAACCTCCTTCCGCGAGCCAAAAGCTCTACTGCAGGCAATGGTGCGGATCGTGGGCATGGCGATCCCCATCGTGTTCGGCGTGACCGTGGGCAAACTCGCCACCCCATACCTGCCGGGCTTCAGTGCCTGGGTGCACACCCTCGGGCCATGGGCGCCCGTGGCATTCGTGGGTGCGTACGTAGCGGTGGTGGTGTGCATGTTGCCGGCCTTTCTGCTCACCATGGCCGGTGGCGCCGTGTTCGGCATCGCCCAGGGGGCCTCGCTGGTGTTGATCGGCGCAACGATTGGCGGGTCGATTGCCTTCCTGCTGGGCCGCACCGTGCTGCGCACCTGGGTCACCAAACGCATCGCGCAGAACCCCACCCTGTCCACCATTGATCGAGTGGTTGGACAGGACGGCCTCAAGCTGATGTTTCTGTTGCGTCTCTCGCCGGCGATCCCCTTTGTGCTGTCCAACTATGCGTTGGGCGCCACCAGCGTGCGGCTCCGCGACTTCGTGTTCGCGATGGTGGGCATGCTGCCGGTGATCGGTGCCTACGCGGCGCTTGGGCATGCCGGCACGCGGGGCGCCAATGAGCAATCGTTGCCACCTTGGGTCCTTGGCGTGGGCATCGCCGCCACCGTACTGCTTGGAGTACTGCTGGCCCGCATCACGCAGCAGGCGCTTCGCGATGCCGATCGCGGTGCTGATCGTGGTGCCGATCGGACGTCGCCGCGCGACGAATCAAACGTTGTCGCGCCCTGACGTTCGTCATCATCCCGTAATGCCGCGCTCAGCCGACGCTAATGTGTTGGTGATCGAGCGCTAACGCAGAGCTCATCGGTCAGTCATGACCTCGTCATGGGCTGATCACGATGCCGTCCTATCCTCGAGCCAACCACTCTCGAGGAGGCATTGCATGTTCACGCTCTTGCTTGAATCACGCGCCACCACTGTCCAGAACGTTCGTGGTCAGAATGGTTCCCGCGCCGGTGGCACCGCGATCTCGATGCTTGTGCACGGCGCAGTGGTGCTGGGATTGATTGCGCTCACCGCCACACAGCGACAGGCCAAGTTCAAAGCGCCCGCGCCAGAGCGGATCCAGATGACGGTGTCCACGCCCAAGACGCCGCCGCCCGCAACGCCGCCGGTCGCAGCAGCCACGTTGCCCCGGACATCGGTGGCGACGCCGGCCACGGCGGCCCCGCCACTGGTACCCGTGTTGCCCACCGTGATCGACATCCCCACGAGCATCCCACCCATCGATCTTTCGCGGGCCCCCACCTCCGACGCGGATTTCGCGAGCGGACGCCGCGGCTCGCCAAACGGCATTCACGGCGGCACGGGCAATGCGACCACCGCCACATCGCCCAACGGCTACTTCTCGGAATTCCAGGTGGAGAAGCCCGTGGTGCTGGTGCCAGGCAGCAAGGGACCGGCTTTTCCGGAGGTGCTGCGCTATGTGGGCACACAGGGTATGGTGCTCGCGCAGTTCGTGGTCGATTCCACGGGCCGTGCGCTGCCGGAGTCATTCACGGCGCTGCAGAGCGATCATCCCCTGTTCACCGCGTCGGTACGCGCGGCGCTTTCGCGCATGCGGTTTGTGCCGGCCGAGATCGGTGGGCGAAAGGTCGCGCAACTGGTGCAGCAGCCCTTCCAGTTTACGCTCCACTAGTCCAACGACCACTCGACAGCGGCCCGGCTGGCAGGAACGTTATTCACCGACGCTGCGCGCCATGCCCAGCGATCGTGAGTCGTCAACGACTTCCTGCCTGCACCGGGACGCTGCCATGCCTGCCCCTGCCCTTCCTCTGACTTCCAGCGGCGCGACATCACCCTGGTTGCGCCGCGCGGTCGTGATTGGCCTTGTCGCGATCACCGCCAGCGCCTGTGGTGGGCGCTCGGTCTCTCCCGGCGCCACCTCCGATGGCACACCACGGGTCGGGCCTGCGTCGGGCTCGGTCGTCGTGGTCGGTGGCGGCGCTCAGGGACCGGAGATCTTCGCGCGGTTCATCGAGCTGGCGGGCGGTCCCGATGCACTCATCGTGGAAGTGCCCACGGCCGGCTCTGATTCCGTCGATATGTCGACCGTCGGACGCGGGCTGCGTGCTGCCGGCGCCCGCAACGTGGTGGCGTACCACGCCACGAGTCGCGCGGTGGCCGATGCCGATACTTTCGTCGCCAAGATCGCCAACGCGCGCGGCGTGTGGTTTGGTGGTGGTCGCCACTACCGGTTGGTGAACTCGTATATGGGCACGAAGAGCCAGCGTGCGTTCGAAGCCGTGCTGGCCCGTGGCGGCGTGGTGGGGGGCTCGTCAGCCGGTGCGAGCATTCTGGGCAGCTACCTCGTGCGTGGTGCGCCCTCGAATGACAATCGAATCATGAACCATCCGCAGTATCTCGAAGGCTTTGCGTACCTGCGCGGGACGGCCATCGACCAGCACGTGGTGGCCCGCGAGCGACTGCCCGACCTGTACGACTCAGTGACATCACGTCGCCCCGACCTGCTGGCCATCTCGGAAGACGAGGGCACGGCGTGGGTGGTGCGCGGCGATACGGCAGAGATCATCGGGCGCAACAAGGCGTTCGTGTACAACGGCCGAGATGCCAATGACACGGGCCGCCCGTTCCTCACGCTGCATCCCGGTGATCGCTACAACCTCGGCACCCGTCGTGTGATGTCGCGTGCGGGCGACGGCACCGGGTTCACGACGGCATTCGTGGACTCGGTGTTTGCCCCATATCGCGACGCTGCCCATGGTGGCGCGACCGTGCTCGTTGCGCGCGGTGGCAAGGTACTGGTCAATCGCTCGTACGGCGTGCCCATCCAGCCGCGTTTCACACCGGAGACGGGTGCGCCGCTCATGCCGCTGGGGGAGCTCTCGATGGTGCTGAACAGCGCGCTCGGGCCGGACAGCGCGGGCACCGTGAGTCAGAGTGCCGTGCGGCGCGTGCAATCGGTGGGCGGGACACAGCGCCTGCAGTTCGAGACCGCCACGCGCCGCTGGCGTGGCAATGTGGACGATCTCTACCGCTTCGACCTGGGCCGGTTCACGGTCCGCCCCGGCACGCCGGACACGATGGCACTGCCCGCCGCGTTTGCAGTCGACCGCAGCGCCGCCGGCACGCGTCAGACCGCCTTTGCCGGCGCCGGCGGCACGGGCGGTGCCTGGTTGCGCTTGCCTGAGCAGCGGGCCGTGGTCCTGGTACTCTTTGGCGATGGCGCCGCGGACGCCCGGACACCGGCTGAACGTCTGGTGGGACGGCTGCTCACGGCCAACTGACGGGGTATCGCCACGCCCCTTGGACCGTGATCGGCTCCGAGGGGCGGCGGCGAACCCACGCTGGAGTTTGCCCCGACTCTTTACAAACGCGCCAGGATGTCACAGCTTCTTGGCAAGCCTTTACGGGCTTTTTCTTAACCCACTTTAGTTCTCTGAACGAACAATAGTGGTCCGCGACCGCCACAACGGTCGCCGGGAACGGGCTGATTCGAGCCCGTTTGAACGGACCACATTGTTCGTCCCGTGAACAATCTCGCCTCCCCCGACAGCTCCCCCGCCCGGCTGTCACCCCTGCGCTTCGGTCGCCGTTGTTCCTCTGACCAGGTGCAATGCCCTCCCCACCAGGACCTGCCCACATGCGTTCGACACAGAGGCTCGGCACGGCGCTCCTCGCCGCGTTCGTTCTCTCGGCGCACCCGATTGCGGCGCAAACCACCACCACCGGCCGCATCGCCGGTCGGGTGATGAGCGACGCGGCCGTTCCGCTGGCCAATGCCGGCGTCGGAGTCGTCGGTTCCCAGCTCGGTACCCGCACCGACGCCGACGGTCGCTACCGACTCACCAACCTGCCCCCCGGTCGCTACATCCTCCGCGCCGCCCTCATCGGCTACAACGCTCGCGTGGATACCGTGGTGGTCACCGCAGGACAGGAAACGGTGGCGAACTTCGCCCTCAAAGTCGTAAGCGTCACGCTCGACCAGATGGTCGTCGTCGGCTACGGCACGCAGCGGCGCTCCGACATCACGGGCTCGGTGACCTCGGTGCAGCCGAACACCGATCGCACACCCATCACGTCGCTCGAACAGACGCTGCAAGGCACCGCGCCGGGTGTGCAGGTGACGCAGGCATCGTCAGCGCCGGGTGGTGGCATGTCCATCCGCATTCGCGGTGGCTCCTCGGTGAACGGCAACAATGAACCGCTGTACGTCATCGACGGATTCCCGGTGGAAAACGACTTCTCCACGTCCTCGGGACTCGATGGTGGCCGGGAAGCCACCACGCCGGCCAACCCGCTGGCCGCGCTGAATCCCAGCGACATCCAGTCCATCGAAATCCTGAAGGACGCATCGGCCACCGCCATCTACGGATCGCGTGGCGCGAACGGCGTCGTGCTCATCACCACCAAGCGTGGAGAGGGCGCCAAGCCGAAGATCGCCATCGATCTCTTTCAGGGTCAGCAGGTCGTGGCCAAGCGCTACGACCTCCTCGATGCGACCCAGTTCGGCGAGTTCGCCAATGCATGGGCGGAGACGCAGAACCTGCCCAAGCCCTACGCGAATCCATCATCGCTGGGCGTTGGCACCGACTGGCAGGACCTGATCTTCCGTCAGGCCGCCATTCGCAATGCGCAGATCAGCATCTCGGGCGGTTCGACGGCACGCAATGCCACGCGCTACGCCATCTCGGGCGGTGTGTTCCAGCAGGATGGCGTCGTCGACAACTCCGATTTCAAGCGCATCTCACTGCGCGGCAACATCGACCAGATGATCGGCGACAAGCTCAAGGTCGGCTCGAATGTGCTGCTGTCGCGCGTGAACAGTTCGCAGATCCCCACCGACGGTTCGCTCAACGCGGGCGCCGGCGCCGTGGGTGCCGCGCTGCAGTATCCGTCGATCATGACGCCATACCGGGCCGACGGCACGTACACGTTGCTGGGCACCGACTTCCCGCAGGCGCTGCTTGATCTGGGCATCGCGGCTGGCAACGTGCCCAACCCGGTGGCATCGGCCATCGCGGTGAACGACAAGCTGTTCGACACGCGCATCCTGGCCAACGTGGCCGGTGAGTACAAGATCCTGAAGGGACTGGTGTGGCGCTCCACGGTGGGCACCGATCTGTCGTTCCGTGGCCGAGACACGTATTACCCGCGCACGACGCTGCAGGGCTTTGGCCAGAACGGTCGCGCGATTCGCTCCACGACCGACAACACCAGCTTCCTCAACGAAAACACGCTCGCCTGGAACGGCAACATCGGTTCGCAGCACGTGTTCTCGACGCTGGCCGGCTATTCGCGTCAGAAACTCAACTCGACGCGCGGCGATATGCGCAACAGCAACTTCGTCTCCGACATCACGGGCTTCGAGAACATCGGTGCCGGCTCGCAGGCCGGCGGCCCCACGGTCTCATCGGGTCGTTCGCAGTGGACGCTGGCGTCGTACTTCGGTCGCGTGAACTACACGCTGCTCGACCGGTATCTCTTCTCGGCCAGCGCCCGTCGCGACGGTTCGTCGCGCTTCGGCGCGAACAACCGCTGGGGCGTATTCCCCGCCGGTGCCGTGTCGTGGCGCCTGTCGGAAGAGCCGTTCATGCGCCGCCTGAGCCTGATCGACAATCTCAAGCTGCGGTATACGTATGGTGTGGTCGGCAATCCATCGATTTCGCCGTACCAGTCGCTCACGCGCCTCACGCCGCAGCAGTACACGTTCAACGGGCAGTTGGCGCCGGGCTACTACCCCGCCGCGATCGGCAACCCCGACCTGAGCTGGGAGTCCACCACGCAGCATGACGTCGGTCTCGACCTCACGGCGCTCAAGGGTCGCGTGGACTTTGTGTTCGACTGGTACAACAAGCGCACCGATGACCTGCTGCTGCAGATCGACCTGCCGTCGGAAGTGGGCTACCAGAATGCGTTCGTGAACGCCGGCTCGATCGAGAACAAGGGTATCGAGGCAGGCATCACGCTCAAGCTGCTCGAGGGTGGCGCGCGTGCCGGCGGCATCAGCTGGTCGACGACGTTCAACTACACGCGCAATCGCAACAAGGTGCTGAGCCTGGGCGGCGTGGATCGCATCTTCGCCTCGCAGCGCACGTCGTCGGATATCAACGCCACGTCGTCGGTGGTGCAGGTGGGCCAGCCGATCGGCGCGTTCTTCGGCTTCCCGACGGGTGATCTGTTCCGCGACAGCACGTCGCTGCTCGCCTGGCGTGCCAAGACCCGGTTTGCCAGCGGCACCGTGCCGGGCCTTGGCAACCGCATGTACATCGACATCAATGGCGACAGCCTGATCGACGCCAACGATCGCACGATCATCGGTGATCCGAATCCCGACTACGTGATCGGCTGGACAAACAACGTGTCGTGGAAGGGCTTCGAGTTCAGCGCGCTGTTCGACGGTTCGTACGGGGCGCAGATCCTGAACCTCAACAACATGCGCCTCAATGGTGCGTCACCGGCGCTCAATGTCACGCGCGACCGTTTCCTCGACGCGTGGAGTCCGACGAATCCGGACGGCAAGTATCAGCGCATCGGTGCCGGTGCCGGCTTCCTGAATGCCGACATCACACAGGAGCTGCTCGAGGACGGTTCGTACTTCCGCCTTCGGACGATCACCATTTCGCGCCAGATCCCGCAGCGGTGGCTGCGTCAGCAGAACCTGAGTGCCCGGGTGTACGTGACCGGCCAGAACGTGAAGACGTGGAGCAAGTACACCGGCTTCAACCCGGATGTGAGCTCCATCAGCGTCGGCAATCTGAACCGCGGTGTGGACGTCGGCGCGTATCCGCTGGCCCGCACGTGGACCTTCGGCATGAACATCAACTACTGACCGGCGACCGACTCATGTACACCAACCTGTACAGGACCTTGTACAAGCGCATCCTCGCCGGTGCCACCGCGGCACTGGCTCTGGCCGGCGTGGCCGGCTGCGACGACAACAAGTTCCTCACGGAAGTGCCCTACGATTTCGTGGGCCCCGAGAATTTCTACCAGACTTCCACCGACGCGCTGGCGGCCATCGCCGGTGTGTACGCGACCGCCACGCACACCACGGGCGACGGCTACTACGGCCGCAACTTCATCATGCTCAGCGAGTTCCCCACCGAGATGCAGACGGTGTATCTCAGTGCGACGAACGAGCGCAGCCTGGTGGACAACTACACCTTCACGGCGGTCCACGCCTACATCTACTCCACGTGGCAGGGTGCGTATCAGGCCATCAACCGGGCCAACTCGGTGATCGGTCGTGTGCCCGCCATCGACATGGACCCGGTGCTGCGCGGCCGTATCGTGGCTGAGGCCAAGTTCCTCCGCGCCCAGCACTACTTCAACCTCGTGCGCCTGTTCGGCGATGTCCCGCTCATCACCGATGAGACGGTGTCCATCGAGAACCTGCAGCGCCCGCGTTCGCCGGCCGATTCGGTATGGGGCCTCATCTTCCGCGACCTGAGCGAGGCCGCAACGGCATTGCCGCGCAACTACACGGGTGCGGATATCGGCCGAGCCACGCGGGGCGCCGCAAAGACCATGGCGGCGAAGGCGTATCTGCATCGGGCGAGCATTGCGCCGGCGGGTTCGGCCAATCGCACGGCTGACTACACCAAGGCGCTCGAGCTGATCAACGATGTGAAGGCCAACGAGGGCTACGCACTGGTCACGGAGTACGCGACGCTGTTCGACATGTCGAACGAAGCCAACTCCGAAGTGATCTTCGACATTCAGTGCTCGCGGTCCACGGGCATTGGCTGCCGGCTCTCCAACCAGGTAGCACCGCGCCTGTCCAACTACGGCGCGTCGCAGAATGGCTCGTTCAACGCTGAGCAGCCGTTCTTCGACGAGTTTGTCGCGGCCGACAAGCGTCGCGCGGCCACCTGGCAGCTGACCTACACCACCAAGGCCGCCACCACGGCAACGTGGACGGTCACCACGGCCAACCCGCGTGGCGCGTTCTTCGTCGGCACCACGCGCACCGACTCCACCATCGCGCCGAACATGGCCAAGTTCCTCGACAAGTTGTCGGTCACGGCCGGCAACGACGAGCCGAACTACATCATTCTGCGCTACGGCGACAACCTGCTCATGGAAGCGGAGCTCATCAACGAGCTGTCAGGTCCCACGGGACCGGCCTATGCGGCGATCAATGCGGTGCGCACGCGGGCCGGCATTGGCGCGCTCACGCCGGGGCTTTCGCAGGCGGCGTTCCGCGATTCGGTGTTCCTGCAGCGCCGTCTCGAGCTGGCCATGGAAGGCCCCAATGGCTACTTCGACTCGCAGCGCAACTGGACCTGGTCCAAGACGCGCATCGAAGCGGCCATGGCTATTGGCGCCTCGTACACCTTCCGCACGAGCCGCTATCCCAAGGCCCGTGTGGCGGTGGCGGACAAGTTCAAGCTCATGCCCGTCCCGCAGCGCGCCCGCGACCTCAACCCGCTGCTCACACAGAACACGGGGTGGTGAGTCGACACTGACGCACCGCTGCACAAGGGGGCTCGCCATCCAGATCTGGCGAGCCCCTTTGTCATTTCCCTGTGCCTGGCCTTCTGGGCTCAGCGGGCGAACGGAGCGTTCCTGAGTGTTTGGCGCAGAGCGGTGAGTGCCAGCGTGGCCACTTCCTGTGCGCCACGAGGAGACAGATGGGTATTGTCTTCACGCGCGGCAGGAAACGCAGGGAATTGTCCTTGACGGGTGAACACGTACAGTGCTTTGGAGCTGTCCGGCCCCATGCGCTGGACCAGTTCTTCGGTGAGTAGCTGCAGATCGATCATCGGCACCTCGAGGTCACGTGCCACATCGCGCACGACCAACGGATAGAGTCCGTGCGTATCGACGAGGGTGCCGTGCTCATTGAACTGTCGGCGCACAATGGATGTGAACAACACGGGCACCGCACCGGCGGCGCGTGTCTCCCGTACGAACCTTTCGAGGTTGCGGCGATAGGCGGTGAATGGCGCGGTGTAGCGCGACGAGTCTTCCGTCTTCTGGTCGTTGTGCCCGAACTGGATGAACACATAGTCGCCGCGCTTGAGCACCGTGCGCACGCTGTCCCAGCGCCCCTGATCGATGAAACTCTTGGTGCTGCGGCCGTTCACGGCGTGGTTCTTCACCGTGACCGAACGGCCGACAAGTGCGGGCAGCGCCTGTCCCCAGCCACGCTCCGGGTTGCGCTCCGGATCGGGCTTGTCGGCCATGGTGGAATCGCCGATCAGATACAACGTAGGCGATGGCGCGGCCGTGGCCGCGAGCGACGCGGCCAGTACGGCTCCCAACAACGCCGTGCGCATCATCATGGCTTCTCCACGTGCGACGTCACCCGCACATAGTTCGTGGTGAGCGTCATGGGCGAACGTGTGGGTGTCATGGACACGCTGGTGGCAAAGAGCCCGAACTTCGCCCCCACCCAGCTCCCCTCGCGGGCTCGAAAGGTGCCCGGTGCGGTCTGGAAGGTGGTGCCGTCGGTGCTGTAGCGGAACGCCACGGCGGCACTGTCGCGGCCTTCGCTTCGCACCTCGAGGCGCACGACCAGGCGCTGCACGTCGGCTTCGGTGGTGAACGATCGCAGCACCTGCGCGACGTCCGGCTGACCTTTGTCGGCATCGGTGCGTTGTGCGACCACGAGGTCCCAGCCCGCGGCGGTGCGCACAAAGCCGATCCACGCGTAGTCGCGGCCAAACACGACCAACCCGGCACGGTCGCCGGCCATACCCCCCTTGGTGGACAGCTGCACCTGTACATCAAACGACTCCGCCGGGAACTTCTGCAGCAGCAGATTGGGCGCGTCCCACAAATTGCGCGCGGGGAGCGCCAGTGGCGCCGCACGCAGGCGCAACACACCGTTGGCGGTGGTGTCGAGCCATGAAGCCTGCGGGTTGGCTTGCCATTGCCACTGCGGCCCCGGGCGGGCGCGGTCGAACTCGTCGGACGTCTGCAACGATGGACTCGCGTGCTGACCTGCCACGACACGCGGCATTGTTGCCTTCGTCACCGGTATGCCGGCCGTGTCATTGATGCCGGCACGGCCGATCACGGGCCAGCCATCGCTGCGCCACTGCATGGGCTGCAGGTGCACGATGCGCCCGTACGCCCCGCGATCCTGAAAATGCAGAAACCACGACTCGCCATTGGCCAGCGTCACCGATGCACCCTGGTGCGGTCCGTTCACCGGCGTGGCGCCCTGCTCCAGCACGGTGCGCACTTCGTACGGCCCAAGCGGAGACCGGCTGCGCATCGCGAGTTGCCAGCCCGTCGCCACGCCGCCCGCCGGTGCGAAGATCCAGTACCAGCCGTCACGCTTGTAAAACTTGGGGCCTTCGGCGGTGGGATGGCGCAGTGAGTCGAGGAACACCACCGTGCCAGCGAACTGCCCAGTATCGATGAGGGCACGCCCATCCGGCTGCATGCGGCGCACC
>NZ_DASWXE010000121.1:0-10114 GCF_036405635.1 Gemmatimonas sp.
TCCTGAACACTACGCACCGGGGAAACGATGGCGCTACCGTTTCAGCCGACATCAGATATTTCGGCGCCGAACGTCATGCGATGTCCATCAGGGGTGCGGAGGGCGAACTCCCGCATGCCCCATGGTTTGCTTTCCGGCCCATGGAGGATTTCCGCCCCACGCTGACGGAACTCTTGGTGCAGTGCGTCCACGTCATCCACGTTCACATACCCCACATAGGAATGGTCGCCAAGCGTGCTGGCGGCAGGTTCGTTGGCACACTCGCCAAGACCGACCGCGAAGGCACCGCGCGACAGCCAGCTCCAGCCATCGGAGCCATCACCAAAGTCACGGGTGAATCCCAGCGTGGACATCCAGAACTCCGTCGACACACGGAGGTCCTGCACAGCGAGGATCAGACGGAGAGAACGAAGCTGAGTCATGGGAGATCAAAGTTATCGCGGCTGTCGGATCCACGATGACACGGCTCCGACCCTGGTGATGAGCTGTGCGTCCGTGCCATCGAGCTTCACCGAGTATGCGCCTGGCAAGGGATCCTGGGGAACGGATGGGCCGAACGAGGGCGAGCCCACGCTGTATGCGATGCGGGTGCCATCAGGCGACCAGACTGGATTCATCTCGTGCAGGGTGTTCTTCACCGGCGAGAGCAGCACGGGCACCCCGCCTCTCGCATCCACCACATACAGGTGGCGATACGACGGGTCGCCGGGCGCGGTGCCACTGAAGACGATGCGTTGTCCATCCGGTGACCAGTCCGCAGACTGTGCCTCCCAGTGCAGTGGCAACAAGGTTTGGTAGTCCGTTCCCGTGGCAGACATGGAACAGAGGTTCCCATACGGCGAGTCAGGGATGGTGCACGCATACACCAGCCTGCCGCCGTCAGGACTCCAGGATGGCGCCCCCATGGTGAGTGGCTTCGTGGGGTCGGAGATGCGACGGACCCCAGAGCCGTCCGGGTTCATCAGCGACACGCCAAGCACCCGGTCTTCCCGCCACGACACAAACACAATGCGTCGTCCATCCAGAGACCACCGTGCACCCGCGTTACCGCCCGGCGCTCGGGTCAGCTTGCGAAGCCCCGTGCCGTCTTCGTTGATGATGCCAAGCTGCGTACCGCCGTTGTCATCGGCCATGCCGAGCAGCAGGCCATTGCCCGGCGGTCCGCGCCACGGCCCCGAAGCGTCGGAGCAACCGCCGATGAGCCCAAGCGCGAGTGCTGCGACCGCAATACGTGATCGGCGAACTGGAGATCTCATCGTGCCCTCGAAAACCACCTGCCCAACTACCCCCGCCGCGCCGCCTCGATGGCCGCCACGTCGATCTTCTTCATCTGCATCATCGCATCGAACACCCGCTTGGCCGCGCCAGGAGCGGGATCCGCCATGCCAGCGGTCAGCGCGACCGGCGTGATCTGCCACCACAAGCCCCAGCGATCCCTGCACCATCCACACTGACTCTCCTCACCACCATTGCTCACGATCGCGTCCCAATAGCGATCGGTCTCGGCCTGGTCTGCCGTGGCCACCTGAAACGAGAACGCAAACGTGTGCGGAAAACCCGGTCCGCCATTGAGACCAATGCAGGGAACCCCCATCACCGTGAACTCCACCGTCAATACGGCGCCCTCTTTGCCGCCTGATGGATAGTCCGACGGCGCGCGGTGCACCGCTTTCACCGAAGAGTCAGGAAAGGTCTCAGCGTAGTACCGCGCCGCCTCTTCGGCGTCGCCGTTGTACCACAGACAGACCGTGTTCTTCGCTGGGTTGGCCATGCCGGAGCTCCATGCAGGGGATTGGGGGCGGGCTGAAATCATACACCCACTTGGCCACTTCAGCCCTCACGGGCCAGAAACCCCTCCAACCCATCGTCGCGGAAATCACACTTGGGGAAGATGAGTTCGTAGCGCGCCTTCGACTCCTGACCGCGCTGCACCACCGTCACCTCGGGCCGCTTCTCCGCGGTGGCGTAGGCCCGCATGAGCAGGGAGCGAATGGCCAGATCCTCCGACGGCAGTGAGTAGCCCGCAATGACCCATCGATCAGCCGTCCGCATCCATTCGAGCGCCGTGCGCCACACGCTGAGCAGATTGGCGTCCCGCACCTCCCGAACATGTGATGGCGCCACGATGTGCAGCTCGAGACGCACATCCTGACGGCAGTGACAGGTGTTGGAGTCGAACAGCTCCTCGCGAAAGGCGAGCGACGAGATGCTGCCCAGCGGGTTGAAGTACACGTAGCCACAGCTGCTGCAGCGCAACTGGTTCACGGAACCATGCAGCTTGTACACACGCAGGCGCGGGTCAGATGACGGACGGCTTCGCTCCCGGCCGTCGCCCACATGACGCCAGTCGAAGCCGAGATCGATCCGTTTCGTGACTTCGGCCTCACCGAGCCGGCGATACAACGTCGACTCGATACTGATGTCGTAGTTCGTGCTGATCAGCGCCGCGCTGTCGCTCCGTTGTCCGAACCAATTGGAGATCCCCTCCGCCAGTTGTCGCTGCGCCTGGACGACATCGGCAGACACACCCCGTGCCTTGCGCCCGTCATCGAGGATGAGGAAGGTGATGGCCTGCTTGAGCAGGTCCCGAAAGTGCTGCAGCGCACCAAATCCACCCACCGACAGCGACTCGCCATTCGCGAGCGCGTACTCCACCAGCGAGAAGGTCTCGGTGATGAGAGGCAGACTCTGGTCGGCCGAGTCGTCAAAGCCCGGGTACAGCTTGCGAAGAAAACCATGCAGCGCGACACGATCCGCAGCTTCCTTGCGCCCATCGCACAGTCCCTGAAACAGCGATTGGTTCAGTAGCTGGGCCCGCACCATCGGCAGCAACTGGCTTGTGAGCGGATATCCAAGCGCACAGGACGCGCCGGCTCCGGTGAACAGCGCTGTGCGCATGTAGCAATCCCGTTGGTCGTTGATGGAAGATGCGAGCAACACACTATGGCTCAGTTCGCACGTCACGACCAACACCGTCTGCTGGTCGGACGCTCGCTGGCGCGCAATATTCCCACCCGTCCGCGACATTGCTATCACCGCAGAGGGATCATGGCCGAGCGCCGCAAGAAGACCGCGTCCAAGTCGTCGGGGAAATCCAAGAGCAAGTCCCCTGCTCCCTCTGGCAAGGAGAAGGAGCTCGACGAGCTGCGTCGTAACATGCTGCGCTCGATTGTCACGGAGCCACTGCTGTCGCGCATCCAGGAGAAGCCACGCGCCACGTTCGATGTGATCATCGCCCTGAATGAGTTGTATCAGGGCGGACTCGAACAGGCGTTGGACCAGGTGCAGCGGCGCGCCGAGGAGTGGAAGGTGAAGTATTCCTCCGTCTCCAACTACGTCTTTGCGCGACTCACCGCCACGCAGATCCAGAAGCTGGCCCGGGAGACGCAGGATCTCGTGGCCGCGAATCGTCGCGCCGAGACCGTGGTGTATCGCATCTGGGAGGACAGCGACATCGCCGTCACGCTCACGCGGTCGCTCACCACCGTGAAGGCGGACGCCGCGCAGCGCGCCTTCCACGCACTGGGCGAAGGCATCGTATGGGCCGTGCTCGATTCAGGCATCGACGGACAGCATGCACATTTCACCGAAAAGCAGACGCTGCACGGACGCATCGATTCGCTGGGCGTGCGTACGCCGATCGAACATCGGGACTACACTCCTGACGGTGATGCCCAGAAGCAGGCGTCCACTGGCTCCACCTCGGCAACGGGCGGCAGAAAGCGGTCCGGAGACGCGAGTGCACTGACGGATCGCCTCGGACATGGCACGCATGTAGCCGGTATCATCAGCGGGTATTGGACCACCGAGGAGAAGGGTGGCCTGCGTGTGGTGGGCACGGAGATGCGTGATGAGAACAGTGGCGCTGGCAGCAACAGCAAGCCACTGATTGCCCGCGAGACGCTCACGTCCATCAGTGGCGTGGCACCGCTCAGCAAGGTGGTGAGCCTCAAGGTCATCGCCGATGTCACGCGCACCGACGATTTCAAGCAGACGCGCGGCCAGGGCAAGGTGAGCTGGGTACTGCGTGCCATCGACGACATCCAGCGCTGGAACCAGAATGGACGCCGCCTGCTCATTCACGGTGTGAACATGAGCATCGGGTACGACTTCGATCCGCGCTGGTTCGCGTGCGGTCAGAGCCCGTTGTGCGCCGAAGTGAACCGACTGGTGAAGTCGGGCGTGAGCGTGGTGGTATCGGCTGGGAACAGCGGCTACTCGTCGTACATCTCGGGGAATGGTGCAGAGCTGAGCAGCTACAACAATCTCAGCATCACCGACCCGGGCAACGCCGAACTGGCGATCACGGTGGGCTCCACGCATCGCGACATGCCGCACCTGTATGGTGTGTCGTATTTCTCTTCGCGCGGCCCCACCGGCGACGGACGCCGCAAGCCCGATTTGCTTGCACCCGGTGAGCGCATCCGGTCGTGTGCGGCGGGTATCGAACAGGAACGCTACGGCGTGGATACCGCGCTGCATCCGTCACCAAAGACGGAAGCCGCCGCACCGAAGAAGCCAGGCACGGTGGCGCATGCCGTTGAAGGGCCGCCACAGAAGCTGCGGCCTGATACCGACCAGGCACCAGAGAACGGCAAGGTGCTCTACTGCGAGCAGAGCGGCACCAGCATGGCGGCGCCGCATGTCTCGGGCGCGATTGCCGGTTTCCTGTCCGTGCGCACGGAGTTCATCGGGCAACCGGAACGTGTGAAGGAACTGTTCCTCAAGGGCGCCGTCGACCTGGGGCGGGAGCCGTCCTTTCAGGGGCACGGTCTGCTCGATCTTATGAAAGTACTGCAGGCAGTCTGACCATTCAGCGAACGGAGTCGCATATGAGTACCCTGTCGGGCTTCGACTATGTCGCCCTGGAATACAACGGTGACGGGAAGCCGACATCGCGCACGGCCTTGAAGGAGCTGGTCGCACTTGCGAAGTCCACCAAGGCCACGGATGTACTGTTGCTGGCCCATGGCTTCCGCAACGACGAGCGCGAAGCTTCCCGTCTGTACGAAAGCTTTCTCGCCAACTTTCGTACGCACCTGACCCACGCGAATATCGCCGGCGCTATGAAGGATCGTCGCTTCGTGGTGGGTGGGGTGTTCTGGCCCTCCAAGAAGTTTTCCGAAGGACCGGACAAGTCAGAGGGCGCCACGCAGAGCTTCGACACCGACGATGCGCGCGATGAGGTGAAGCAACAGCTGGAGGCACTCGATGATGGCACCCTTCGCGCGCCGCAGAAGAAGGCGCTCGCCAAGGCCATCGAGCTGTTCGACGACATCGAGGACGATCCGGCCAAGCAGGACCAGTTCGTGAAGCAGTTGCTCTCAATCGTGAAGGAAGCCGAGCCCGATCCCACCGAAGGCTTCGAGATGCTCAAGGCGCAGAAGGGCTCCGAGTTACTCGACAAGCTGGGCCGCCCCGTCATTCTCCCAACAGTGAAGGATGGAGAAGGTGGAACAGCGGCCGTCGGCGGTGGAGCCCATGGCGGCGACGAGGGCAAGCCGTTGTTCATCGGTGGCTTCATCAAGTCGGCCGCGGGCCGCGTGGGACAGCTGCTCAACATGACCACGTGGTACACGATGAAGAACCGCTCCGGCACGGTGGGCGCTGCCGGCGTGGCGGACGCGGTACGTGCACTCAAGGCAGTTCCCGGTCTCCGCGTGCACCTCATCGGCCACAGCCTCGGCGGCCGTTGCATGGCTGCCTGCGCGAAGTCACTCAGCGCCGATCCGCTCGTGCAGGCAGACTCGCTGTCGCTGCTCGAGGCTGCATTTTCGCACTACGGTTTCAGCAAGGACAACGGAAAGGGCGCGCGCGGCTTCTTCCGCGATGTGATCGACAAGTCGGTGGTACGTGGGCCGCTCATCTCCACCTACTCGTACCAGGATACGGTGGTGGGCAAGGCCTACTCCATCGCGTCACGACTGGCCGATGACAACACAAAGGCCATCGGCGACAAGGACGACCAGTTCGGTGGCATCGGTCGCAATGGCACGCAGCGTTTTCAGGAAGCCAGCAATCGTACGCTGGGCCAGGTGGGCGACAAGTACGCATTCACGCCCAAGGTGGTGAACAACCTCGATGGCAGCGGTGGCCTCATCAAGGACCACAGCGATGTCACCAACCGCGAGGTGACGTACGCGGTGGCCTGCGCCATTGCCGCCACGTAAGCACATGCGATGACAACAAAGCGGCCTGCTCTTCTTCCACGAAGAGCAGGCCGCTTTGCGTTGATGCGCTGCAACCGAGCGTTACTTGCGCGCCGCGCGCCGAGCCTGGTCCTCTTCCCATTCGGTGAACGGAGCATCGAAGTCCACCAGGCGTGTGCCGTCAAACCACCACACACGCGTCGCCACCTCGCGCAGGAATGCACGGTCGTGGCTCACCAGCAACACAGTGCCATCGTAGTCTTCCAGCGCATCCTCGAGCACTTCGATGTTTTCGACGTCGAGGTGATTGGTGGGTTCGTCGAGCACGAGCAGGTTCGCATGCGCCAGCGTCATGAGTGCCAGCGCCATGCGCGCACGTTCACCACCACTCAGCGACGCCACTTCACGCTGCACCGAATCACCGCTGAATCCAAAGGCACCGAGACAATTCTGGATCTGCCCGCGATTCCACAGTGGGCGCTTGTCCTGAATGGTGTCGTACAGCGATTTGCGCAGCGGCAAGTCGCCGAGGTCCTGGCGGAAGTAGGCTGCGGTGATCGACCCGCCCACACGCGCCGTGCCACTGGCCGGCGCCAGATCGCCCATGATGGTGGAGATGAACGACGACTTGCCGGCACCGTTGGGTCCCACGAGAGCAACGAAATCGTTGCGGCGCAGCACGGCCGTGAAATCGTCCACCAGCACACGGCCCGGCACTTCCACGCGCAGCGCGTCGATCGCAATCACCTGATCGCCACCACGTTCGGATGGCTCGAAAGACAGTGACATGGCGGCCGGATCGCCCGGCGGCGGCGCGAGACGTGGCAGACGTTCGAGACGCTTGCGCTTGCCCTTGGCCTGGAAGGAGTTCACCCCCGCAAGGTTCCGCATGATGTACTCCTCTTCCTTCTTCACATAGGCGCGTTGCTTCTCCAGTTCGCGCTCGCGCGTGAGGCGTCGTTCGGCGCGCTGCGGCACGAACTGACTGTAGTTGCCCTTGTACCACTCACTCGACTTGGCTTCCACGTGCAGGATGTGCGTGCACACCGCGTCCAGAAACGCACGATCGTGCGACACCACGAGCACCGTCTCGTCGGCCTCCTTGAGCCAGTCCTGCAGCCACGTGGTGGTGTCGAGATCGAGGTGATTGGTGGGTTCATCGAGCAGCAGCAGATCGGCGGGGGCGATGAGCTGCGCTGCCAAGCCCACGCGTCCACGTTCACCGCCGGACAGCGAGGAGATGAGACGTGTCTTGGATTCTTCGGCATCGAAGCCAAGACCCTGCAATACGGCATCAACGCGGGCATGGTAGATGTAGCCGCCCATGTCGGCAAAGCGTTCCTGGTCGTGCCCGAAGCGCTCGAGGAATTCCTCGGTGACATGTTCGCCCATCTCGCCAAGCTCGATGGCTTGCTGCGCCAGGCGCTGCTCGAGCGCGACGACGTCACGCCATGCGGCGGCACCGGCCTCCCACACCGTGGTGGCGCCTTCGAACGCGCGATGCTGATCGAGCAGCGCGTGACGCAATCCCGGCTTGCGCGCCACGCTGCCGGCGTTGGGCTGTGTCTCGCCGGTGATGACCTTGAAGATGGACGTCTTGCCCGCACCGTTGCGTCCGATGATGCCCCAGCGCTCACCCTCGCCGACCGTGAACGTGATGTTCTTGAACAGCTCGGTCGACCCGAAGGAGATGCCGACGTTGGAGACGGAAAGCAGGGTCACGCTACGAGGGGAAAGACTTTGAGAAACCGTCGGCAACAGAGCCAGACGGCCAAGGGCGAATCGTCGGCGAAACTTAAGCGCCGGCAAGACCCCGAACCCACGCCTCCCATTGGGGATGATGGTTACAGCCTATTGACAGATTTTTTTGTCAATACTACCGTTGGCCCATGCCCGACATCCACGTCATCGAAGATCCGGCGGCCGCCACGGTGGCGCTGGAGCCGATACGCAGCCGACTGCTCGCCGAACTCGCCACACCGGCATCGGCCGCGACGCTGGCCACGCGGGTGGGCCTCACACGGCAGAAGGTCAACTACCACCTCAATGCCCTCGAGGCACACGGCCTCGCGCAGTTGTCCGAGGAACGGCGGTGGGGTGGCCTCCGCGAACGGGTGCTGGTGGCCACGGCGACATCGTATGTGGTCTCGCCAAGTGCCATGGGCGCGATTGCCGTCGACCCCGACCGCGAAAACGACCGCATGTCGGCCAACTACCTCATCGCACTCGGCGCGCGGGTCATTCGAGAAGTGGGTGATCTCGTCCGTCGTGCGAAGGCCAAGGGCAAGCGCCTCGCCACGCTGTCGATGGACACCGAAGTGCGTTTCCGGTCGCCGGCCGAGCGTGCGGCGTTCAGCAGTGAGCTGACGGACGCGATTGCCCGACTCGTTTCGAAGTACCACGATGATTCCGCCCCCGGCGGCCGATCGCATCGCCTGGTGATCGTGGCCCATCCCCTCCCGCAGTCACCAGTGCCCCAGGAGACATCATGAGCGTGAAGAAGGAAGCCAACGGCCGCCGTTCCGTCGAAGTCACCATCGAAGTGCCGGGAACACCGGAAGAGGTGTGGCAGGCCATCGCCACGGGCCCCGGCATTTCATCGTGGTTTGTGCCGGCAACGATCGAGGAACACGACGGCACGCCCGTCGCCTGTACGCTGGAATTCGGCCCGGGCATGTCGTCGCGTTCCATCGTGAAGACGTGGAAGCCGCTGCAGGAGTTTACGCGCGAATCGGATGGCTGGGTGCCGGGCTCTCCGCCACTGGGCACCGAGTTTCACATCGAAGCACGCGCGGGCGGCACCTGCGTGGTGCGCGTGGTGCAAAGCCTGTTTGCCGACACCGACGACTGGGATGGTCAGCTCACGGGCGCCGAAGAGGGCTGGCCAGGCATCTTCCGCATTCTGCATCTCTATCTCACGCACTTCCGTGGACAGCCGTCGGCCACCATGCAACTCATGGCGCCAGTGAGCGGCACACCCGCTGATGCGTGGGCTGCACTCACCAACGCGGCGGGCATCGGTGGTGTGAGTGTTGGACAGCAGTTCGTGGCACCGGCTGGCACACCGGCTTTTGGCGGCGTCGTGGAGTACGTCAGCGACAGTCCGTTCGGCGCGCTGCTTCGACTGGACACACCCGGCCCCGGCGTGGCAGCATTGGGCACCATCGAGTTTGGTAGCACCGTGATGGCCACAGTCACCTTCTTCATGTACGGTGACGACGCGAACGATGTCGCAGCGCGCATGAAGCCGCAGTGGCAGGCCTGGCTGCAGGAACGCTTTCCGATGCCCTCGTGACCCGATGAAACCATGACATCGTGGCGTCGTCGCGCCCGATGACAACCCTACGGCTTGATGCGCCGCCAGTGTTCGAACGGAAAGATCGCGCCCAGGGAAAATCCGAGCCCGACGCCGGCCCCGATGACACCGATCGAGATATCGTTGCGATCCCGCGCTAGTTGAGACGCCAGTGCGAGCAGTCCCGCTTGCACACCAACACTCACGGCACTGCGAGCCCGGGAAATCCCGAGACTCGCACTGGTGCCGCGGACCGCTGTGCGTGACACCGCCAGCGGTCCGCTGCCCATCGGCTGCAGCCAGATGGAGTCGGAAGTCGCGCGGATCAGCGATCCGATGATTCGCTGACGTGCCGCGAGAATTGGCTCCTGGCGCAGCGAATCAGTGATCGTGATTTGCACGCGGGCACCTGGCGAAATGGCTTCGAGCGACTGTGCTCGCAAGGGCTGTGCAGCGGCGGCCCATACGGAGAAGCTGACCGCGGCAAGAGAGTTCTTCAGTGACTTTGGAAGCATTGGTTCTGGAGTAGGCAGGCGTTGCTGGCTCATCGAGCGCCATTCTTCATTGCGGAGGAATCCCTCCGCAGCGCGACCGCCCGCACGGTATCTCCTTGCCGCGCCACCAGGCTCGCCAGATGCCCAACGGTGGCCAGCGTGAGGGAGTGCGACGG
>NZ_DASWXE010000122.1:0-8208 GCF_036405635.1 Gemmatimonas sp.
CCCCCTCCGCGCGCCTGATACACGGCGGATGCGCAGCCCATCGCGCATCCGATGACGCTCATCCCATGACGCTCGGCGTGCCCGGACTCTTCCGACGACACGCTTCGTGTATCCCGCATCCCAGGACAACCATGTTCGCGCATATCCTGCGCACGACTGGCGCGCTGCTCGCGCTCGGTCATGCGACAGCGGCCGTCGCGTTCGCGCAGACGGACTATTTCAACACCGACGCCGGACGACCCATCCGCGTCGAAGACGCCTATGCTCTCGAACGACAGGCGCTCGAGCTGCAGATCGCACCCTTCCGCGTGGAACGGGCGCGCGCCGGCGGCTATCGCTGGGGCATCGAACCCGAAATCGCCATCGGCCTGCTGCCGCGCACGCACATCGAAGTGGGCGTGCCCATTCTGCAGTCGGGCGGCAACGGACTGCCGCGCACCACGGCCGTGGGCGGCGTGGAGCTCTCGGCGTTCTACAACTTCAACGCCGAAACACGCCTGCCCGCATTTGCCATCGCCGGTGAAGTGGTGATTCCCGCGGGCAACCTCGGTCCGTCCACCAAGATCCCCACCATCAAGGGCATCGCCACCCGCACGTTGCCCTGGGCGCGCGTGCATGTGAACGGACAGTTCACGTTTGCGAGTGACCCCACCACCGCGCCGCCGTCCACGCGTGCCGATGCGGACGCCAACGCCGAGTATTCGCGCTGGCAGGTGGGCATGGCGGTGGATCGTTCGCTGCCACTGCGTTCCATGCTGTTCACGGCCGAAGTGGTGACCAGCCAGCCCCTGGTGCGTGCCGCGGCACTGCGTTGGGACGTGGCCGGTGGCACGCGCATTCAGCTCAGTCCACGTGTGGCGTTCGATGTGGGCGGCGGCTATCGCCTCACAGGTGAGGACCCGGGTTGGTTTGCCACCACCGGGGCTGCCGTGGCCATCGGTCTGCCGTGGCGGGGGAACTGACCATGCAGCGACTCATGACACGCATCATCGCGCGCCGCACTCGCACACTGACCGCTGCAGCCCTCGCCCTGCTGCCATCGACGTTGGCCGCACAATGGTCCACGGCGTACGAACAGTTCTACCTGCAGGCGCCGCACAACTGGCAGTTCCGCACGCACTATGTGTTCGCGGACCGGTTGTTCAACGCATTCGACTTCGGGCACGCCATTCTGTACGAAACCATGTGGCGTTTTCCCAACGCGCCCGTGTCGCAGCTCGAAACGCGTCGCTACGACCAGCTCACGAAACAGGTCCTGCAAAAGCCGCCGCGTCTTCCACTCGAGGAAGCGGCGATCGAGCCGATGTACGCACGCCTCGCGCCCGAAGCCAAGACCATGTTCGACTGGGCGCACCTGCTGCATCGGCAGCTCTACGATGTGCTGGCCGACGAACGGCTCGACTGGCCCAAGCGGGACGCAGAGGTGACACGCCTCATCGCGTACTATCGCTCGCGACCCGATATGGCGTTCAGCAGCAAGCCCAAATCGATGGAGCTGATGCAGGAGCAGCCGTACTCGCTCGCGTTCCGGAAGAAGTATCCCAAGTTCAATGGGCTCATCTGGGGCTATCACTGGTTCCAGGTGGGGCTCTATGAACCGCTCATGGTGGGACGCAACGAAGCCGAACGACAGGCCGGTGTGCGGGCCGCCACGGCGCGTTTCTTCCAGATGCTCACCGATGCGCCGCGCAGCATGCCGTACCAGATGCCGATGACGGCGGCCGTCTCGCCGATGTTCGCCGATCGTTATCCCGAAGCGGCCATCATCTTCGACAACCTGCACTCGATGCACGATGTGGTCTCCGACATTCTGGCCAACCCCAGTGTGCCGCGTGACCGCAAACGCGCCGAGATCATGCTGGCGGCCAAGCGTTTCCGCGACGACACGTCATACGTGATGACGGTGCCGGCATGGCGCCGCATGACGGAACACATGGGCATCGAGAACATGGGTGGCCCGGCGGTGGGCTTCACGCCCGACATGCCCACGCCCTCGGTCACCATGGGCGCTGTCATGCAGCACGACAGCACCGGGGCGATGACGGGCTTTGGCTATGGTGGTGCCGCATCAAAGGCGGCTGCAGATGCACACGCCGGACACGCGGCCCCCCAAACGCCAAACCCCAAACCCGCTACGGCTTCACCAGACCCCCATGCCGGTCACCAGATGCCGGCTGCAACCACTCCCGCCACGGACACCCGCTACCCGCGCGGGAGCAGCGCCGACAGCGCGGCTGCCGCAGCGGTGGTGTCGCAGTTCCTCACCGCCCTGGCCAACGGCGATTCCGCCTCGGTACTGCGCCTGCTCGGCCCCGAGACGCAGATTCTCGAACGTGGCATAGCCGAACCGCTCGCCGAATACCGGGTACGACACCTGCCGGGTGACATCGCGTTTGCGCGGTCCAGCGATGTGGTCCGCATCCCGCGCACCGTGCTGGTGGTGGGCGATGTGGCCTACAGCAGCGTCACCAAAACCATCACGGGGAAGTACGGAAGGCGTCCCAAGGGCAGTGCCGGTGCTGAAGTGATCGTATTGTCGCGAGGCACCGCCGGTTGGCGCATCGCATCGGTGCACTGGTCGTCACGCACGCTCTGACACCATAGCTTGTCGCAGTCCCCTGCAGGCCGGAGCATGTACATGATGCTGCACCCCATTCATCGCGCGACGCTCACCGGAGCGCTCACCCTGCTGACCACATCGGTCATCGTCGGGGCATCGCCAACGCGCGTGATGGCACAGGGCACCTCCGGCGTGCAGGGATCCGCCATCCAGCGCCGCCACACCGAAGCCGACATCGCCTTCATGCAGGGCATGATCGGTCATCACGGGCAGGCGCTGGAGATGGTGGCCCTCGTAGCTGCGCGTTCCTCGCGCCTCGAGATCGAGAGTCTCGCCGAACGCATCGCCGTGTCGCAGAAGGACGAGATCTCCATCATGCAGCGCTGGCTGGCCGCGCGCGGTGAAGCCAGCGCAATGAAGCATGACATGCATTCGTCGCATCATGACATGCCGGGTATGCTGTCACCCGCGCAGATGGATTCGCTGCGTAGCGCCGAGGGTCTCGCGTTCGATCGGCTGTTCCTGCAGTACATGATCCAGCATCACGAAGGCGCGCTGGTCATGGTCGCCGATCTCCTGCGCCAGCCGGGCGCGGCACAGGACCCGATGGTCTTCCAGATCATGTCCGACGTGGATGCCGATCAACGTGCCGAAATCCGGCGCATGCAGGCCCTGCTCGCCCAGCTGTCGTAGTGCCGTAATGGTTCCCGCCACACCCACACACTCCGTTTGCCCATGACTCTTTCTTGTCAGAGCCGTCGCGGCGCGCTTGCCGCCACCCTGCTCGCGCTCTCCGCGGCCGTTGCCACGCCATCCATCGCCGCCGCGCAGGATCCGCGCATCGGTCTCAAGACCGGCTTTCAGGATGCCGGTGAGGCCATCAAAAATCTCGAACTGATCTCGCACACACCCAAGCAGGCCGGGTGGTTCAATCCGCAGGCGCTTGGCGATTTCGGCTTCGCCAACTCCGACCTCGCCTTCCAGAAGAATCTTGTCTTCCAGGGCGGCTGGCATGGCTGGCAGGCGTGGGACATCAGCAATCCCAAGTCGCCCACGCTGCGCAAGGCGTTCGTGTGTCAGGGTGGACAGGGTGATCTGTCGGTGTATGGCAAGCTGCTCTTCATGTCGGTGGAAGATCTGGCCGGCCGTCTCGATTGTGGCATCGAAGGCATCGCCGACACCGTGAGTGCGCAGCGCTTCCGCGGGGTGCGCATCTTCGACATCAGCGACATCGACAATCCCAGGCAGGTCGCCACGGTGCAGACCTGCCGCGGCTCGCACACGCACACGCTGGTCACCGACCCGAAGGACCAGGCCAACATCTACGTGTACGTGCAGGGCACCGGCCCGGTGCGTTCGCCCAACGAACTCGCCGGCTGCGCCAACACCACCGATGCCACGTCCGCGCTCTTCCGCATTGAAGTGATCAAGGTGCCCCTCGCGGCGCCGCAGAACGCCGAGATCGTGAACACGCCGCGCATCTTCGCCGATGGGCAGGGCAATGTGGCCGGTCTCTGGCAGGGTGGCGCGCATGGCAGCGGCACACAGAGCAGTGGGCGCACCGATCAGTGCCACGACATCACCGCGTACCCACAAATCGGTCTCGCGGCCGGCGCCTGCTCGGGCAACGGTATTCTGCTCGACATCAAGGACCCGGCCAACCCGAAGCGCATCGACGAAGTGATCGATCCGAACTTCGCCTACTGGCACTCGGCCACGTTCAACAACGCCGGCACCACGGTGCTGTTCACCGACGAATGGGGCGGTGGCACCGCGCCACGCTGCCGCGCGAGCGACAAGCCCACCTGGGGCGCCAACGCGCTCTTCACGCTGGGCACCGATCGCCAGCTCAAGCAGGTGGGCTACTACAAGCTGCCCGCGGCGCAGAGCGACGTGGAGAATTGCGTGGCCCACAACGGCTCGCTCATTCCCGTGCCGGGACGCGACATCATGGCGCAGGCCTGGTATCAGGGCGGCATGTCGGTGTTCGACTTCACGAACCCCGCCAAGCCGGTGGAGATCGCGTACTTCGACCGCGGCCCCATCCTCGATGAACTCACGCTGGCCGGCTACTGGTCCACGTACTGGTACAACGGCCACATCATCGGTTCGGAGATCGGTCGTGGTCTCGACATCTTCGAGCTCAAGCCGAGCGAATTTCTGTCGGCCAATGAAATCGAAGCGGCCAAGCTCGTGAAATACGACGAAGTGAACCCGCAACTGCAGACAAAGATCGTGTGGCCGGCGGCGTTCCCGGTGGCGCGGTCGTATGTCGATCAGCTCGAGCGCAACGATGGCCTGCCCGACGCGCGCATTGCGGCGATCAACAAGGCACTCGATACGGCGGAAAAGGCCAGTGTCACCGCACGGAAAGGTGCCATGACTTTGCTGGCGTCGCAGTTGGCTGGCGATGTGGCCAAGTCGAACGACCCGGCCAAGGTACGCGCCCTCATCGATGCGGTGAGAGCGCTCTCCAGATAGGCCGCAACGAACGTCAGGTGGTTGAACTGGGGGTGCTCGGAACATCGGGCACCCCCAATGCCTTCCGCACCGCCGGCGCCACCTGCGTGCCGAACAATTCAATGCTGCGCATGATATCGGCGTGTTTCATGGGTCCCACGCTGAACTGAATCATCATGCGATCGTGCTTGAACAGCTCGTGCTCGAACAGAATCTTGTCGATCACTTCCTGCGGACTGCCCAGCAGCATCGCGCCACGCGGTGAGCGCTCGAAGTCGAACTGCTGACGCGTGGGCATGGGCCAGCCACGCTCGCGACCGATGCGCCCCATCGTGTCGATGTACGGCGGGAATGCAATCTCCACCGCCTGCTCCACACTGTCGGCGATGAAGCCGTGTGAGTTGATGCTCACCTTGAGCGACGCCGGATCGTGTCCCGCCTTCTCCCCCGCTTCGCGATAGAGATCGGCGAACGGCACGAAGCGCTCCGGCATGCCGCCGATGATGGCGATGGCCAGCGGCAACCCCAGCGTGCCCGCGCGCACCACCGACTGCGGCGTACCACCCACCGCAATCCACACCGGCAACGGCTGCTGCAGCGGACGCGGATACACTCCCCGATTGTCGATCGACGGTCGATGCACACCCTGCCACGTCACACGCTCCGATTCCCGCAGCGCCAGCAACAGCTTGAGCTTCTCGGAAAAGAGTGCGTCGTAGTCATCGAGGCTTTGTCCGAACAGCGGATACGATTCGATGAAGCTGCCGCGCCCCGCCATGATCTCGGCGCGCCCGTTCGAAATGAGATCGAGCGTCGCAAAGTCCTGAAACACGCGCACCGGATCATCGGAGCTGAGCACCGTGACCGCACTCGTGAGCCGGATGCGCGAGGTGCGCGCTGCGGCCGCCGCGAGCACCACCGTCGGTGACGAGACGACGTAGTCGGGCCGGTGGTGCTCACCCACGCCGAAGACATCGAGTCCCACCTGATCGGCGAGCACGATCTCCTCGATCAGGTCCTGGATGCGACGCGCCACGACCGTGCTGTCGTCCGTGCGCCGGGGATCCGTTTCACCGAAGGTGTAGATACCGAGTTCCATATGTGATGAATTTCACAAAGAGTGACAGTCAGACGCCAGCATGACCGCGCGCATTGTGACGTAACGCTGGTGTGGTGTCCTGAGTTTGCTACCTTACCCGGGTGACCACTTTTCGAGCCGATGAGTCCTCGGCAGACGCCACCCCGCAACGGGTGAGTGTGCGGGAACGCCTGCAGCGACAGTTGGGCGACGCATACGCCATCACGCGCGAGCTGTCGGGCGGCGGATCGGCGAGTGTTTTTCTCGCCAACGAAGTGGCACTCGACCGGCCGGTGGTGATCAAGGCGCTGTCGCCGGAGCTCGCCGCAGGTGTCGACATCGAGCGGTTCCGGCGTGAGATCAGCTTCGCCGCCCGGTTGCAGCATCCGCACCTGGTCCCGCTGCTCAGTGCCGGCACCACCGCCGACCCGTTGCCGGCATCGGCCGCCGGTACGCCGGACGATGCATCTGCCCCACAGGCCAACGCGCCATCATCACGGCTCATCCCGTGGTTCAGCATGCCTTACGTGCAGGGGCACACGCTGCGCGAACGGCTCATTGCGGGGCGCATGCTGCCGCTGCCCGAGGTCATGCGCCTGCTGCGCGAAATCGCTGCCGCGCTCACCTACGCACATGCGCGTGGCATCGTGCACCGGGACATCAAGCCCGAGAACGTGCTGCTGTGCGACGGCGTGGCCATGGTCACCGACTTCGGTGTGGCCAAGGCGCTCGATGATGCCAGCGAAGAGGGACAGCGCTCCGGACGGCGTGTGACCACCGTCAGCATGGCCCTCGGCACGCCCGCCTACATGGCGCCCGAGCAGGTCAACTCGGCCAAGCTCGTCGATCACAAGGCCGACATCTACGCGTACGGCTGCATGGCGTATGAACTGCTCACCGGCGCGCCGCCGTTCGTGAAGCCATCGCTGCGCGCGACGATGGCCGCGCAGGTGGCCGAAGCGCCGGTGCCGCTGGGTGATCAGCGTGGGGACATCCCGATGGCTCTGGCCGATGTCATCATGCAGTGCCTCGAGAAGGATCCGCAGCAGCGTCCGCATTCGGCATCGGTGATCGTGAAGACCATCGACGCGTTTCAGGCGCAGCCCATCACCACCGGCGAGTACACCACCGCGGCAAGCAGCGGATCCTTCCGACCGGTGAGTGTGAGCAACTCCACACCGCGTCCGCTCGAGCCGGTGAAGAGCGCGGCGCCAACGACAACCGGCACCAACGGCACGCGCTTCGTGCTCATTGGTGCCGGTGTCATGGCCGTGGTAGCGGCGGCGATCTACGTGCTCAGGGCGCGTTGACGACGGGTATCAGCGCGCCAGACCACAACGTGCTCGTGCCCAGTTCGTACGGTCGGGCGTTCGTGGCATCACTACCTCAGGGTCAGGCCAATGCTGCCACCCACGGCGGGTCGCGTGTCGGTGAGCGTCCTCAGAAGTCATCATGTGGGCTGCCAGTAGGCGGCAGGAGTCTGCGCGGCAACGGTTGGCGGTCCCGATAGAAACTGCGCCGTGAGCAAGACGGCAGCACAGAAGCGCAATGATCTCATCGCTGCCATACCAGTCCGAGTTGCAGCGCATACATCGGTGCTTCGGAATGAATAACCTGCACCGCGTTGAACAGTTCTCCCTCGATTCGCATCCCGAGCGATCCCGCCAGAGGCAGTGTCACCGCACTGCGGGCCACGCCGGCGACTTCGGTGTCCCAACTGTACGCGCGAGTGTACCGGGTCCCATCCGGGCGCCGCACCGACGAGGCGTAGCGTCGGAACATCGTGCCACCCGCGACACCAGCAGTCCATGTCATCCTATCGGTGCCCAGAATACGCCAGTTCGCACCGAGTGTGTACAACATGCCCTGAATGTGCCCGATGAAATGGGTCGTATCGGAATTGGACACGCCCATGCCTCTGTCACCTGTACCGATGGTGTTGTAGCTGGCACCTACCACCAGAGACATGCGCCGCGCTGGATTCACGCGACTGACCTGAGCACTGATGGCGTGCCCAAACCCTGTCGCGTCTTCCGCCCATTCTTTGGGCGATCCTCCGAACCAGCCACCGGAGATGCTGGGCTGCCAACGTGTATCAGCGCGGGGTTGT
>NZ_DASWXE010000123.1:0-9598 GCF_036405635.1 Gemmatimonas sp.
GCGCCTCTGGTGGCGGTCTGCTGATCGCCGCGTGCGTTTGCACACCACACTGTCGTTGGACGCGGACGCACATGTGCTGCGCTGCGATGTGCGCGGAGAGAACCGCCGGCGCGATCATCGCCTGCAACTGGTGTGGCACACCGACGTGCAAGCCGGCGACGTGTATGCCGATGCGGCATTTGGTCCTGTGCACCGTGGTACGGTGCCACGCCCCGAGGGCGACCAGCAGAACTCTGTGCACACAGTGACGGAAACGGTGCCGCAGGGAGAGCCCATGCATCGCTGGGTGGCTCATGCGACGCGTGAGCGGAGCGTCGTGATGCTGTCCGATGGACTCGCTGAGTATGAAGTACAGCCTGGTCGGATGGCACTCACCCTGCTGCGTGCCGTGGGGGAGCTGTCGCGCGCGGATCTGCCGGAGCGTCCCGGTCATGCGGGATGGCCGTCACCCGTGCCCGAAGCACAATCGCAAGGCGTGTTCGAAGCACAGGCGGGTGTGTTGCTCACGGAGGGTTGGTCTCCGTCCACACGGCGCGCCGTTCACGACGCAGTCGATGACCTCTTGCTGCCGTTGGTTGGGGAGTCGTGGTTCGACTTCACACCACCTGAAGCGAACGACTCCTCGCAGTCGTGGCACCGAGGCGGCGCGGCGCTGGAAGGAGATGCGCTCGAGGCATCGGCGTGCACGATCTCCACGGTCGATGAGCGCGCGATCGTGCTGCGGGCGATCAATCTTGCCGATCAGGACTCTGTCGGAGCGTGGGTCCTGCCCGACGACGGTCCCTGGCTCGTTACGCACTGCCGTCTCGATGAAGCGCCCTTGCTGCCCAACGCAGAAGCGAACACCTCGGCCAGCCGCGCGAGCGACGGCGTTGTGCACGGACGACGGATCGAACTTGTGCTCGCGCCACGCGACGTGCTGACGATCAGGCTCCGGCGTGAACCTGGCGGTCCGCGCTGACGTCGTCGGGCTGCGGCTCCGTGCTTCGTGCGCGAGAAGCGCGTTGCTCGCTGAGTCCCTCACCCAGCATTGTGCATGCGACCACGGTGGCGATGAGCAGCACGCCGGGAGCGAGCGCAATCCACGGCGCGGTGAGCAGCCATTCGCGTCCCCCGGCAATCATGTTGCCCCAACTGGCGGTGGGTGGCTGCACGCCAAGTCCGAGGAATGACAGCCCACTCTCCAGCACGATCGCATTGCCTATGCCCAGGGTGATGGCGACGGTGGCACTGCCCACGGCGTTCGGCAGCACATGGCGGGCCAGGACACGCGGCGAAGGGACGCCCAGGGCATCCGCGCCCTCCACATAGGAGAGCCCGCGCACCACCTGCACCTCAGCGCGCACGAGGCGCATCACCGCCATCCACCCGGTGAGCCCCAGCACCACGATCACCACCCACAGACCGGGTCCCCACAGCGCGGCGATCACCAGCAACAACACGAGCCGCGGGATAGCCAGCAGGGCATCACCCGCCGATGCAATGATCCGGTCGATCCAACCGCCGCTCCACCCAGCCACGGCGCCCAACGCAATACCGATCGCGCCGGACAGTGCCGACCCCGCCACCGCCACGGCCAACGAGATACGCGCGCCCACCCACAGTCGTACAAACAGATCGCGTCCGAAGGCGTCGGTGCCCAGCACGTGCCAGTGACCGAGTGAATCACGGCCAAACGGCGATACGAGGCGCGTGGCCAGGACATCGCCAATGTCCGTCGTCGTGGCGGGTGCGAACCACGGCACGACCACCGCCAGCACCACCATCAGCGACAGCACGACCGCCCCGAACACGACGCGGGAATCCATCGCCCGTACACGCCGCATCAGCCTCGATGCACTCGCTCCATACGCTCGTGGCATCAGGCCGGTCTCGCGTCGCGTTGCCGCGGATCGAGCCACCAGAGCAGCACATCGGCCAGCAGATTGGACAAGATGACGGCGGCGGCATACACCAGCGTCAGCCCGAGCACCACCGGATAGTCGCGCCCGGCAATGGCCGTGATCATGGTGCGGCCAAGCCCGGGCCATGCGAACACCTGTTCCACGAACACTGAACCGGCAATCACCCCGGGCAATGTCAGGCCGAACAGCACGACCAGTGGAGTGAGCGCATTGCGCACGATGTGGTGCCACTCCACGCGCGGGGTAGGCAGCCCACGCGCCACCGCGCTGGTCACGTGTGGAGCCAGCGCGGCATCCCGAAAACTTTGCCGCGCATAGCGGGTGACGCCGGCGATGCCCGGCACGCTGAGCACAATCAACGGCAACACCGCATGACGCCAACGATCGCCCCAGCTGGGCACCGCTGCGCCCGGGTCCTGCATACCAAACGCGGGCAATCGCAGCCACGCCGGTGCCTCCAGCCAGACCATCCCCGACGTGAACACCGTCACCAATGCCAGCGCGAGCCAGAAACTCGGCGCCGAATACAGCACCGTGCCGAGCACCGACAACACCCGGTCCACCAGCCTGCGCGCCCGCAGCGCCTGCCATACACCAAGCAGGGTGCCCACGACGAACGTGAGCAACACCGACACGCCCCCAAGAAACAGGGACACCGGCAGCGCCTCGGCGATCACCCTGGTGACCGGCATGGCGCGCGTGAGACTCTCGCCCAGATCACCGCGCAGCACACCGCCCACCCAGCGCACATATTGCACCGGCAACGCCGCATCGAGCCCCAACTGCGCCCGCAACCGCGCCGCCTCGTCGGCGGTGGCCGTGGGCGCCACGAGCAACGTCGCCGGATCACCCGGCGCCAGATGGATCAGCGCGAAGGTGAACGTGACAACAAGCCAGAGCAGCACGAGCGCGTCGAACACGCGCAGTGAGAATCGGCGCACGGCAGGATGATCGCACCGGACAGCGGTACGTCAACCCGTGATGCGCGTCATGAAGCCAGTGGTGGCATACGCCGACGGGCGCCACGCGGGTTCATGGGCAGGCTCCTCATCATGTTCACCCTGCTGAGCGCCGTGGGCGCGTGCGGCGGCGCCGAGCGGGCAGCGGGCACCGTGGTCATGGCTTCCGGCAGTGATCTGGAGTCGGGCAACCCGCTCGTCACCATTCATCCGCTCTCGCGCCAGCTGCAGCGCCATGCGCTGTTTGTCACGCTGGTGCGACTCGACAGCGCGCTGCAGCCGGAGCCGTACGCCGCGCGGAGCTGGCAATGGGACGCTGATCGCCTGGCGGTGCGTTTCTCGCTCGACACGGCAATCCGCTGGCATGATGGTGTGGCCACCACGGCCGAGGACGTGGTGTTCACCCTTCAAGCCGCCGCCGACTCGACACTCGGCTCACCACGTCGCGCCGACGTGGGCATCGTGCGGCGTGTCACCGCGGTGGACCGTCATTCAGTGCGCGTGGAGTTCACGGCACCACAGGCCGCACTGCCGGTGGTGCTGGCGGAGTTACCCATCGTGCCCAGACACCTGCTCGATTCGGTGCCGCGTGCGAGATGGCGTGGACATGCGTTTTCCACGGCGCCCGTTGGCAACGGACCCTTTCGGTTTGCGGCGCGCACGCCCGGGCGGCGCTGGGAGTTTGTGCGCAACCCGGATTTCCCCGCTTCGCTCGGCGGCCCTCCGGCGCTGGAGCGTCTGGTTGTGGCGGTGGTCGACGAAGCGGCCACCAAGTTTGCGGGACTTGTGAGCGGAGGACTCGATCTCGCCGGTATCTCGCCCGCCATGGCACATCTGGTGGCGCGCGATTCGCTGCTGTCGTTGATGACGCCGCCCGTGCTGTTCTCTCAAGTGCTGGCCTTCAACACGCTGCGCGCGCCGTTCGACGACGTGCGTGTGCGGCAAGCGGTATCGCTGGCGATCGATCGCACGCGCCTCGTGGGCGCGGCGGTGGCCGGCTACGGCGCATCCGCTACGGGCGCTGTCCCGCCCGGGCTGCCTTTTTCGGATACGACCAGCGCCACGCAGGATCCCATGCAGCGTGCGCGCCAACTGGCGCTCGCCGATTCGCTGCTCGATGCCAGTGGCTGGCGGCGCGCCAGTGCGGGCGGCCCGCGTCAGCGCAGTGGCGCGCCCTTCACGGTCACGCTGCTCACGGTTGGCAGCGGTGACATGGCGGTGGAGCAGCTGGTGCAGGCCGACCTCGCGGCCCGTGGCATCACCGTCAACATTCGGGTGATGGAGCTCGCGACCTTTCTCGCCACCGTGCGCGCCACCGACAAGGCGCAGCAAATCGCTTTTGATATGGCCGTCACGGGCATTCCGGGCGATATCGCACTCGGGCATCTGTCTGCCATGTTCGCGTCGGCCCAGCGCGGTGGTGCTCTCGACTACACCGGCTTTCACGACGCACAGCTCGATCGCGCGCTCGCTGGGGCCCGGGCAGCCACACCCGATGCCGCGGCCGCCGCATGGCGTGACGTGGATGCGCAGTTGCAGTCGAAGATGCCCGTGGCCTGGCTATATCACGCGCGTGGCGTGCAGGGACGTTCACGGCGCCTGCAGAACGTGGTGATGGACCTGCGTGGTGAGCTCACGTCGGTGGCCCGGTGGACACGCGAATGAGCGCACTGCTGTCTTTCGATCTGGCGGCCCGAAAGCGGGCGATCGCGCCGGATGCATCGCTGGCCGCGTTGGCCGATGGACTCGCCGCCGAATTGGAGCCCCTCAGGGCGGCAGTCTCCAGCGGCAATGCACCGGTGCCATTGCAGAAGGCACGGCTGACCCGCGTTGGTGGGCGATGCCCCGTGCACGGCACGCTGCTCGACTTCGACCCCTGGCGGCCGCACCATCACCATTGTGCACGCTGCGCCCGCGACTATGTCGCCAGCGAGCATGACGATTGGTGGGCCATGAATGCGCAGCTGTGGACCGTCGAGCGGGCGGTGCATGCGGGCGCGCTGTATGTCCTGCGTGGCGAGGCACAGCATGCAGAACTGGCTGAATCGATCCTTGGCATACTTGCAGATCGCTATACGACCTGGCCCAATCGCGACAATGTGCTCGGACCCTCGCGGCCATTCTTCAGCACATACCTCGAGTCGATCTGGTTGCTCAACGCTGCTCACGCGTTGGCACTGCTCGAATCGGCGGGACGCGACGCCATGGGCGACCGGATTCGTGATCAGTTGCTTGCGCCGTCGAGCGCATTGATTGCCAGCTACCCCGAGGGGCGTTCCAACCGCCAGGTGTGGAACGAGGTTGCGGTCCTCAGCGCGTGGACTCTCCTTGGTCGCGACGCGGATATCGAACGGCGATGGGGCAATCCCGGATCATTGCCGTGGCTGCTGGAGCACGCCTTGCTGGGCGACGGCAGCTGGTACGAAGGCGAGAACTATCATCTGTTCGCACACCGTGGATTGTGGTACGGCGTGCAGTGGATGCGCGCCACAGGGCGCGAACTGCCGCCGCATCTCGACGCGCGCTTCCATCAGGGCTTCGCCACGCCGCTGGTCGGTGTGTTGCCCGATGACACCCTACCGGCTCGGCGCGACTCACAGTACGGCATCTCCATCCGCCAGTGGCGCATGGCCGAACATCTCGAGCTGGGCCTCGCGCATCGGCCACATCGTGTGCTCTCTGCGTGGCTGGCGCGACTCTATGCGCCGCCAGCGTCAGGACATGCTGTTGCACGACGCGGACGTCGGCTCTCCACGGCCGACGCTGAACGGCACGACGCGCCCGGCATGCTTTCCCGTGCGGACCTTTCCTGGCGCGCGTTGCTCGCAGCCAGTGAGCACGAAGTGGCCGATGGGGCGGTGTCGCCCGGCAGCGCGTTTCTGCCATCGCAGGGCTTGGCGGTCATTCGTCGCGACCGCGGTCGCGTGTACGTGGCGCTGGAGGGCGGGGACACGGGTGGAGGACATGGGCACCCAGACCGCTTGTCGCTCACGTTGCAGGACGGTGCCGCGCGTGTGCTCGACGATCCGGGTACCGGCAGCTATGTCGAAAAGGCATTGCACTGGTACCGCAGCACGCTTGCGCATCACGCTCCGTTGGTGAACAACGCTTCCCAACAGCGGGAGCCCGCCACGTTACTTGCGTTCGAGGACCGCGGTGGGGCAGGCTGGATGCGCAAGACGGTGACCGGTCTGGCCCCCGGCGTCTCGGCCACGCGCACCATCGTCGTGTGCGACGGGCATCTCGTCGACATCGTCGAATGGCATGCCGAATGGCATGCCGAATGGCATGCCGACCAAGCCGTCACGCTCACACTGCCCGTCGCCACACAGGCACAGCTTGACGGTGAGCACACGTGGCGTGCAGTCACGCGTATCGGTGCGGGCGGTCTCGAGGATGGGTTCGACTTCCTGTCCAACGTGGCCGTAAGCTCCGAAGCCAACGAGGTGGAGCTGCGTGGCGCTGGAACGCCCGTCGCGTTCACATCAATGGGCATGCGCGCCTGGTACGCGTCCAGCCAACCCTCACGTTGGCTGCGAGCTGATGCGCCTGCGCCGCCACTCCCACCGTCCGATGCCCACGCGCCAGCGAACCGCGCGTCGAGCGTGGCACGTCACTGGATCGAAGCGGAGGGCGTCAGCGGAACGATCGTTGGGGTGTGGGCATGGTCTGCGGCCAATACAGCCACCGAGGTCGTGGCGGTGGACTTTCCGGCGCTGGTGTCGCGCACGGGAGAATCAGCGCGAGCAGCATCGGATTCCGATAGCCTCGCTCGTGTGCACACCGCCGATGGCACGGTCAGCGCCCATCGCCCCGTCGTGACCGGCTGGCAGATCGGACTCACGGCGGGTCGGGCACGCAGCAGCATCGATCTCGACTTGCTGCCCGTGGTGGAATCGCCGTCCGCATCTCAGACCGACACGGCGTTCACATCGGCGACCATGCCTCCGCCACCGGTGCGTATACCAGCGCTGGCCGGCGACAGCGTGAGTGCGCCTCCGCTCACGCAACCGCTCCCTGGAGCCGTCCAGTGGGTTCTCGGGGCAGCCCACTACCGGCAAACCGAAACGCCGTGGGAGTTCGCAGGGCGGCCAAGCGCGACCATCGAACTGGCCTCATGCGGTACCGAACTCATTGCACGGCTGCACATCCGGCACGACCGCGATGTGATGCCGCGTTTTGCCACGGGGGCATCGGATCTCATGCCCGACAATCCGCTCGACAATGAGCGCGCCGATGTGAACGTGTGCGGTGTACAGTGGTACGCCACCGTTGATGGACAGAGGTGGCAGGATGCCGGTCTGGTGGTGCCGCTGGCGGTTGACCCTGGTGTCTGCCGGTCCACATCGCTCGTGCCACCCAGTGGCCAGGGCGTCCTCGGTATTCCTCCGACATCCACTTGGCGGGAAGTCGAAGACGGTTGGCTCCTGCAGTTGGTCTGGTCCATGAACCCCCAATACCGCGGCCCACCATCGTTCGGCTTGCAACTGGTGGTGAACGATGCGGTCGCCGGACGTGAACGCCGTCAGGGGCAACTGGCTCTTTCGGGGGGTGGTGGGTTTGCCTACCTGCGAGGAGACCGGGAGTCTCCGGTCGATGCCCTGCCGGTGATGCGCGCCGGTCACCCGTCGACCTGAACGCCCGATCTCCACACGTCGCATAGGGTGGGACGACCGGTGGGCCCGGACGGACGACGCTCGGATGACGGGACGTGCTATCTTGGGCGGATGACCGACTCGATTCTCAACGCCGTTACGGTGGTGCTCTACGAATCCCAGGATTCGATCAACATCGGCGGTGTGGTCCGGGCCATGAAGAACATGGGTGTCCGCGACCTGCGCCTCATTCGTCCCTGCCCGTACGATCCCAACCGCGTCGAACAGGTTGCGCATGACACGCGCGACATCGTTGAACGCATTCAGCATTTCGAGACCATCGACGAAGCCCTCGCCGATTGTGTGTACGTGGTGGGCTTCTCAGGGCGCCGCCAGGCCGCGCGCTGGCAGCGCCACACCCCCCGTTCGGCAGCCGTCGACCTGCTCGAGTTCGCGCAGCAGGGGCGGGTCGCCATCATGTTCGGGCGCGAGGATCACGGGCTGCCCAATGAAGCACTCGATCGCTCCAATGCGATCTGCACCATTCCCACCACCGAACACTTCTCGCTCAACGTCGCGCAGGCGTGCCTGCTCGCGCTGTACGAATTGCACTTGCTGGCAGGCGATGCCACCAAGCGCCTGCCGCCACCGCGCAATGCGGCCGGCTCACCCAGCAAGGACGACGTCGAGCGCACGTTTGCCGACATGCACGCTGCGCTCACGGCCATCCGCTACTTCGGCACGCGCAACGAAGAGCTGATGATGCGCACGTTCCGCTCACTGGTCTTCCGCGCCAACCCCGATCAGCGCGAACTGCTGCTCATTCGCACGGCCAGCATCGAAGTGTTGCGCACCATCGAACGGGAGTCACGACTGGCCGTACAGCGGGCGCTCGCAGAAGCGGGCCAGGCTAACGGTGAAGACACCGAGGCGGCCGCGGTGCCAACCGCGCAGGCCGACGGCGAGCCCGTCGCATGACACGCAGCATTGCCTTCGGTGGATTGCCCGATGACGGGTGGCGCAGTCGCGCTGCCGATGTCATTCCCGGCGGGTCGTCCACCGGGAGCAAGCGCCCCGAAGCGCTGTATGGCACACGTGCCTTCGACGCCGCCATGCCCACGCACTTCGAGCGCGCACAGGGCTGCGCGGTGTGGAGCACCGATGGACGCCGCTTCATCGACCTCGGCATGGCCCTTGGCGCCGTGGGCATCGGTTATGCCGACCTGTCCATCACCCAGGCCGTGCAGGAAGCGGTGGTGCAGGGCAACGTGGCCACCCTGCCGCATCGCCTCGAGGTGGAAGTGGCCGAACGGCTCACCGAGGTCATCCCCTGCGCTGAGCAGGTGCGGTTTCTGCGCACCGGCGCCGAAGCCACGGCTGCGGCCGTGCGGCTCGCGCGCACGGCCACCGATCGCCAACGCATCATCGCGTGCGGCTACTTCGGCTGGCTGGATTGGTGCAGCGATGCGGCCGGTGTACCGCCGGACGTGCGTGAAGCCGTCACCTGGGTGCCGTTCGATGACGTGCTCGCATTGCGCAGTGCCGTGAAGCTGGGCCCTGCGCCTGCGGCCATCATCATCGAACCACTCGTCCACGACATTGCCTCCCTCGAGTGGCTGCAGGCGGCGCGCGAAGAAGCGACGCGCTCCGGCGCCGTCCTCATCTTCGACGAGGTGAAGACGGCGTTTCGTGTGCGCACGGGTGGAGTGCAATCGCTGCGTGATGTCACCCCCGATCTCACCACACTGGGCAAAGCGATGGCCAACGGCTATCCGCTGGCCGCGGTGGTCGGCCGTGCCGACGTGATGGACGCAGCGCGTCGCACCTGGATTTCGTCCACTGCCGCGACGGAAAGCACCGGACTGGCCGCGGCGCGCGCCGTGCTCGAATGGCATGACCGGCTCGATGTCTGTGATCGCATGGCGGCGGCGGGTGGGCAGCTGCAGCAAATCGTTGGCACCGCACTCGCTGAGGCGCCGTGGGTGGGCGTACAGGTTGCCGGCCCGCCGGTGATGTGGCGCCTCGTGGCCGATGTCGCCGAACAGCTCGATGCACTCGTGGCCGCCGCGGCACGGGCCGGTGTGTTGCTCAAGCGCGGGGCGTATCAGTTCGGCGCCGTGGCGCACGATGACGCGGCCTG
>NZ_DASWXE010000124.1:0-9073 GCF_036405635.1 Gemmatimonas sp.
CTTTACGGCCACGCCGGGCGAACGGGATGTGCCGGTCGAGGTGTCGTTGCCAGCGCCGCGTCGTGGAAGCGTGGTGTTCACCAACACCTTCGGTGAATTCGAAACACGGCTCGCGCTGTGGCAGCACATCAAGGATGACAACCTCACGGTGCAGGCCGCGAGCGGCTGGATGGGCGACCGTTTTGCGCTGGTGCGCACGCCCGAAGGTGATGCCCTGGTGTGGGCCACAGTGTGGGAATCCCCCATGGATGCCGCCGACTTTCTCGATGTGATGGGGGACGCCGCGCGCCGCCGCTACGAGCGCGGCAAGACGCCCATCGAGCCTGGTGCATCCACACGACGCGTGGATGCCCCCGCGACGCCCAAGCGCGCCGCGCGCACGGTCACCATGCAATTGGAACAGCTGGGCGGCCGGCCCGTAGTGATCTTCATGGACTTCCCTGCTGGCAGTGCAGCGCCGATCGATCCGGCACGCGTTACGGTCGGCCGCTGACCTCCCGCATGACGTGACCACTCCGACGATCTCCGGCCAGGAGCTCCCGGCAGCGCTGCGTATCACGCCCGATGATGAAGTCCGGCGTGTCCGCCTGATCCAGATGAAGCGCGTCGCCACCACCATGTTGGTGGTGGTGGCGCTGATCTTTGTGGCCGCGCGCGTGTTTGAAGCGCGCTATCCGTGGCTTGGCTTCGTGCGTGCGTTTGCCGAAGCTGCCATGGTGGGCGGCATCGCCGACTGGTTTGCCGTGACGGCACTGTTCCGTCATCCGCTCGGTATCCCGATTCCGCACACGGCCATCGTGCCGTCGCGCAAGGATCGCATCGGCACGGCACTCGGCAACTTTGTGCAGCGCAACTTCCTCACGCGGGAAGTGGTGGCCGAAAAGCTGGCGGCCATGCGTCTCGGTGAACGCGCCGCAGAGTGGTTGTCGCGGCCGGAGAACAGCCGGCGACTGGCGCGGGCGGCGGCGCATGGATTGTCAGGCGCCGCGAATGTCATGCGCGACGAAGACATCCAGTCGCTGGTCGATCGTGGCATCGTGGCGCGCCTGCGGCGCATGCAGGCCGCACCGCTGGCGGCCAAGGCCTTCGAACTACTCACCGCGGACGGTCGTCATCAGGCGCTCCTGGACGATGCGCTGCGTCTCGCCGCGCGTTTCCTCGACGAAAACGAGACGATGATCCGCGAGCGGATCAAGCAGGAAAGCCCGTGGTGGGTGCCTGGCGCCGTGGAGAGTCGCCTGGGCGACAAGATCGTCACCGGTGTGGAGAAGACGCTCGTGGCGGTCGCTGCCGATCCCTCACACCCACTGCGCAAGCGCTACGACGAAGCGGTGGACCGGTTCGTCGCGAACCTGCGTGAGAACCCCGATACGATCGCGCGCACCGAACAGATCAAGCTCGACCTGCTCAACCACCCCGGCGTCGCCGAGTTCTCGCGCGAGGTCTGGTCGGATGTGAAGGAGCGTATCGCGTCGTACGCCGAACGTCTGGCCGATGAAGCCGAGCAGGAGCCGGACCAGCTCGAGCGTTGGCTGTCAGGGCTCGGCCAGAAGGTGCTCCAGGATCCCGTGCTGGCCACCAAGGTGAATGGCTGGATCGTGGAGCTGGTGACCTACTCGGTGGAGCAGGCGCGCGAAGAAGTGGCGCGCCTCATTGCCTCGACGGTTGCCGCGTGGGACGCCGACGCCACGTCCCGCAAAATCGAACTACAGATCGGACGCGACCTGCAGTTCATCCGCATCAACGGCACGATTGTGGGTGGCCTGGTGGGGCTCCTGCTGTACTCGATCGGACTGCTGCTGTAGGCCTTCGTGGATCGGCGGCGCGTCCGCCGGATGCTCGTCGGGATGCGGCAACAGTGCGAGGTGCAGCACTTCGTCCATCGCGTTGGCGAAAGTGAAGGCCATCTTGTTGCGCACTTCCTGCGGCACGTCGCGTACATCCTTCTCGTTGCCCTTGGGCAGGATGACTTCCCGCAGGCCGGCGCGATACGCCGCCAATACCTTTTCCTTCACGCCGCCGATCTCCAGCACACGCCCACGCAACGTCACTTCGCCGGTGAGCGCGAGATCGCGCCGCACGGGGCGGCGTGAGAGCGCACTGGCCAACGCCAGCGTCACCGCGATGCCGGCCGATGGACCATCCTTGGGGATGGAGCCGGCGGGGAAGTGCAGGTGCAGGTCGGACTCGAGAAACTCGACCTCCTCGATGCCCAGCGTGGCCGCACGCGAGCGCACGAACGAATACGCCGCGTCCACCGACTCACGCATCACGTCGCCCAGCTGACCCGTGACAGTGAGCTTGCCATTGCCCGGCATGCGCAGCGCCTCGATGGTCATCAGTTCACCACCCGTGCTGGTCCAGGCGAGTCCGGTCACGGCGCCGATCTCCGGCTCCTTCTCGGCTTCTTCCATGGGGAACCGCGGTGCACCCAGAATCTCTTCGGTGCGCGCGGCGCTGATTTCCCACGAGCTATCATCACCATCGGCTTTCGCACGCGCACGCTTGCGCATGATGGACGCGATGGACCGCTCGAAGGTGCGCAGGCCCGCCTCCCGCGAGTAGCGGCTGGTGATGAATCCCAGCACGCTTTCGGGGATATGCAGGTCGGAGTCCGTGAGCCCGTGGTCTTCGAGCAGCCGCGGAATGAGATAGCGCTGCGCGATTTCCACCTTCTCCTCGATCGTGTAGCCCGCAATGCGGATCACTTCCATGCGATCGCGCAGAGGGCCGGGAATGTCGAAGAGATTGTTGGCCGTGCAGATGAACAACGTGCTCGACAGGTCGAACGGCAGGTTGAGGTAGTGGTCGACAAACGTCGTGTTCTGCGACGGGTCGAGCACTTCCAGCATCGCGGCCGTGGGATCACCGCCCGATCCACCTGACGACATCTTGTCGATCTCGTCGATCATGATCACGGGATCACGCACTTCCACGCGGCGCAGTGCCTGGATGAGCATACCCGGCATCGCACCCACATACGTGCGGCGATGGCCACGAATCTCGGCCTCATCACGCACACCACCCACCGAGATGCGATAGAACGCCCGGTCGATGCTCTTGGCGATGGCCTCGCCCAGTGAGGTCTTGCCGGTACCCGGCGGTCCCACGAAGCAGAGAATGGGGCCGGTGGGATCACCACCGCGCAGCTTGCGCACCGCCAGGTACTCGATGATGCGCTCCTTCGCTTCGTCGAGACCGTAGTGCCGCTCGCCGAGTGCCTCTTCGACCTTGCTGAGAGCGATCTGCTGATCGTTCGCGCTGCGGGTGTGCCAGGGCAGCGCGAGCACCCAGTCGAGATAGGTGCGCAGCACCTGATACTCGCTCGACGCCGGGGAGAGCATGCGCAGGCGTTCTGTTTCGCGACGGGCTTCAGCGGCGACCTTCTCGGGCAGCTTGGCCTCTTCGATGCGACGCAGCAGATCGATCGATTCTTTCTCATTCGGATCGGCCTCGCCCAGCTCCGACTGAATGGCTCGCAGCTGCTGACGGAGATAGAACTCGCGCTGGTGTTGCTCGATCTTGATCTCGGTCTGCTTCTTCACGTCCTCCATGACGCGCGCACGCGCCACTTCACGCTCGAGACGCGAGAGGATGAACCGGATGCGCTGACCGATATCGAGGCGCTGCAGCACCTCCTCCTTGTCGGCGATGCGCAGGTTCATGTTGGTCGCCGCCAGGTCTGCAAAACGCCCCGGGTCGGAGACGTTCATCTTGAGGATCTGCGGCACCTCGTTCGGGATGCGATCGACCAACTCGGCCAGCGTTTCGGCGGCCGCCACTGTGCGCGCGACCAGCTCATCGAGTTCGGCCGCTTCCGGCGGCGTCTCCTTGGCGCCCTGAATGCGGGCGATGGAAAACGGCGTCACCTGATCGATGGCGTCGATGGTGATGCGACGCAGTCCCTGCAGCGTGATCTGCACTGTATCGCCGGGCAGATTGATGCGCTCATGCACGCGGGCGGCCACACCGACCCGGCCGACGAACCGTTCCGGCTCGATCGCGTCATCGCTGTCGCCGGACGCCACGACCAGCGCCACCACGAGGCCCGATTCTTCATGGGCGCGCAGCAGCGCCAGGTTTTCGGGAGCGCCCATCTGCACCGCGATCGTGCCCAGCGGGTAGACGATCGTGGAGCGCAACGCCATCAGGGGTAGCGTCGGCGGGAGTTCAGCGCGAAGGATTTCTTCCTTCCGCTGACCGCGGGGCATCTGAATGGAGGGGAAGCGCGACGAGGGTCGGGACACGAGGCTGACCGGAGGAGTGACACTGCGAACCAGCTTGGCCAATCTAGGCCGGAGGCTGGGAGCGGCAACGCGTGATTCCGACGCAAGATGCGCTTTGGGCGGCCCATTTCGTCACCCCCATGGCCCACGCTCTGTGACCCTCGCAGTACAAGGTGGGAGGCTGGGGTGGTAGCTTTCCGGCATGTTCGACGAGCTCACAGACAAACTCGGCAATGTCTTCGCCAAGCTTCGCGGCCGTGGCGTACTGACCGAGTCCGATATCAAAGACGGGATGCGCGAGGTCCGCCGCGTCCTGCTCGAAGCCGACGTCAACTTTGCGCTGACCCGCGAGTTCCTGGAACGCGTGGAGAAGCAGGCGGTTGGCGTCCTGCAGCTCAAGCAGGTCCAGCCGGCGCAGCAGCTCGTCAAGATCGTGCACGACGAGCTCACGACCATGCTGGGCGAGCGGCGCGAGGGGCTCAAGATGAGCTCGGTGCCGCCGACCGTCGTCATGATGGTCGGCCTGCAGGGCTCGGGCAAAACCACCACGGCCGGCAAGCTGGCGCGCAAGCTCAAGCTCGAGGCGAAGAGCACGCGACTGGTGGCGGCCGACGTATATCGCCCCGCCGCCATCGATCAGCTCGAGACGCTCGGCAAGGCGCTCGACGTGCCCGTCTACGCGGATCGCACCACGCAGGATGTGGTGAAGATCGCCAAGGCCGGTATCGAGCAGGGCGTGCGCAATCGCGATCGTGTGGTGATTGTCGACACCGCCGGCCGTCTGCAGATCGATGCAGACATGATGGACGAGCTCAAGCGCCTCAAGGCGGCCATCAAGCCCGACGAAATCCTGTTCGTGGCCGACGGCATGACCGGCCAGGAAGCGGTAAAGATCGCGCAGGGCTTCAACGAAGCGCTCGACATCACCGGCGTGATTCTCACGAAGCTCGATGGTGATGCGCGCGGTGGCGCGGCGCTCTCGATCTACGGTGTGCTCAAGAAGCCCATCAAGTACATCGGTGTGGGCGAAAAGCCGGACGCACTCGAGGAGTTCCATCCCGAGCGCATGGCGGGCCGCATTCTGCAGATGGGCGACGTGGTCTCGCTCGTCGAAAAGGCGCAGGAGGCGTTTGACGCCACCGAAGCCAAGAAGCTCGAGAAGAAGGTCCGCAAGGAAGGCATGGACCTCGAGGACTTCCTCTCGGCCATGCGCCAGATGCAGAAGCTGGGCCCCTTCGAGAACCTCCTCAAGCTGCTGCCGGGTGTGAACCCGAAGATGCTGAAGGATGTGAAGATGGATCCCAAGCGCATGAAGCACATCGAGGCCATCGTGCTGTCCATGACGCCGCAGGAGCGCAGGAAGCCGGAACTGATCAACGGCTCGCGTCGTGCACGTATCGCGAAGGGCAGCGGGCGCTCGGTGAGCGATGTGAATCGCCTGCTCGAGCAGTTCCGCGAAATGCAGAAGATGATGAAGAAGATGAGCGGTGGCGCCGGCGGAAAGGGCGGCGGCATGCCGCGCATGCCATTCGGCGGCGGCGGGATGTTCGGACTCCGCTGATCGCTTCGGCGATCGCGGAGCCCGCATCCTTCATTGAACTCGTGGTCTCAGCCTTCTGCTGAGACCACCGTATCCAGACCTGGCCACGCGGACAGGTTGTACACCACCAGCGTGCGCAGGTAATGACGTCCCGCGTCGCCGTGGTTAGCCAGCACGGCCTCAGCGCCGCGCACGACCGCTTCGGCGGCGGCGTACGGTGCCTCGAGGTCCTCGGGGATCACGCCGTTTTCGTGTGACACGCCCATGGTGTCCAGAAAGGTGATCTGGTACTGCGGCTCGAGGTCTACATAAAGCAGCTGCAGCAACTCGAGTTCGTCCTGCGGGGTGAGCGCACCCAATCGCAGGCTTTCCTTGGCAATGCGATCCGCGGGCCACGAGATCAGTGTGGCTGCGCGGAAACCACCGCCCTTGGCGGCGATGCGCTGAGCGTACAGCGCCTTGGCGCCTTTGTGCTTGACGAGCGCTTCCTGCACGAGCGACAACCGACGCTCGGCGCTCAGGGACTTGAAGGGAGAAGGGATCTTGGCCATGCGACAAAACTAACGGCCGGCCCCCCGAAGGAAGGACCGGCCGTCAACGATTCCTGCCTGCCCTGTATGCGTCAGGGCTTCGACGGCATCTCCCAGCCCGCTTCGGCCAGACGCGCCGCCACGCGCTGGGCGATCGAGTCGGCCAGATCTTCGCTGGAGAGCTGCGGGGTCGCATTCCGCGCCATGGGCGGCGGGCCAGCCGGAACGCCCGAGAGACGACGCGCGGCGAGCAAGTCGGCCGCTTCCTGGGAGTCGATGCTGGTGGCGATCTCCTTGAGGATGCCGATGTTCAGATCATAGACGAGGCCGTGCAGCAGCGGACGGCGTCCCTTGGCCCAGGCGTTCTGGATGACCGGCGTTTCGGACAGATGGTACAGCTGTTCGAGCACATTGAGTTCCACAACACGATCAAAGCGCGCCTGATCGTCGATGATGCCTTCGAGTTCCGGCTGGTTCCACCGCACGACGTTGCGAATGGGCTGGAGCCAATGATCGACGAGGCCATGTTGCTCGCTGCTCATGGCGGCCTTCACGCCGCCACACCCGTAATGACCCGTGACGATGATGTGCTTCACGTCGAGCACCTCGACGGCGTATTGCAGCACGCTCATCGCATTCAGGTCGCTCGGCACGACCAGGTTCGCGATGTTGCGATGCACGAACAGGTCACCCGGCACTGTGCCCGTCACGACATTCGCCGGCACCCGGCTGTCAGAGCAGCCGATGTACAGAAACAACGGTTCCTGCTTCTTCGCATGACGCGCGAAGTAGTCGGGGTCAGCCGCCACCACGGCAGCAGCCCACTCACGGTTGTTCTGGATGATCTTGCGGAAGTTATCCATGGGCGGGACTCGTGAATTGTCAGTGCGCGGGAGTCAGGCCGACTTCGGGAATTCCCACGAGCCGGTAGTCGATGTTGCGGGAGCGAGCAGTCTCACGGAAGGCGAGGATCACTTCGAGTGCGTCATAGTCGAAGCGCGCCGTGCGACGTCCGTCGATTTCCACGCGGCAGCAATCGGGCAATTCCTCGAGCTCACGGGCGATGCTCGCCTTGCTCAGGAACGTCACCTGGTCGGGCAGCACGTAGCGCGTGAGAATGGCACCCGGCGGGCTGACGCGAATGAGTCCCGGGCGGCGCATGTGTTCCGCGATGATGAACGCAATGCCAACCACGAGACCAACGCCGATGCCGCGCAGCAGATCCGTGAACAGAATCGCCACGATGGTCACGGCAAACGGGATGAAGTGCGACAGGCCCAGACGCCAGGCCGACTTCCACAAGGCGGGCGTGGTGAGCTTGAAGCCCGTCACCAGCAGCACCGCCGCCAGCGCGGAAAGCGGAATCAGGTTGAGAATGCGCGCGAGCAGCAGGACCGCCACGATGAGCAGGCCACCGTGCACAATGGCGGACAATCTCGTACGGGCGCCCGCGTCCACATTGGCCGAACTGCGAACGATCACGCCGGTCACCGGCAGACCGCCAAGAAAGCCGGAGACAACGTTGCCCAGACCCTGCGCCAGGAGCTCACGGTTGGCCGGTGCATCGCGCTTTTCCGGGTCGAGCTTGTTGGTGGCTTCAAGACTCAGCAACGATTCCAGGCTCGCGACGATACCGATCGTTGCGGCGAGAATCCACACCTGCTGATTGGCTAGTGCGCCCCAGTCCGGTCGAGCAAGCTGGCTCCAGACTCCCTCGGCGCCGGTGGTTGGCAGTGCGACAAGGTGTGTGTCGCGAATGGCGTATTCCGGGGCGACCGTCAGCAAGAGCTGATTGAGTCCCACGCCGATGACCACGGCCGCCAGCGGTGCGGGAAACAACTTGATGCGGGCCATCGGCGTCTTGGGCCAGATGACCATCAATGCGATGCCGATGAGCGCTGCGGCGATGGCGCCCGGCTGCACCTGCTGCATGGCATTGCCGATGGCGCCAAACGTGTTCTCACCGGAAGGACTCACGAATGAAAAGTCGCCTTCGTAGTCGGCATCGTAGCCGACCGCATGCGGGATCTGCTTGAGGATCAGCGTGAGGCCGATCGCGGCGAGCATGCCCTTGATGACGGATGCGGGGAAGTAGTACCCGATCACGCCGGCACGTGCGGCACCAAGGCCGAGCTGCAAGGCACCGCCGAGAATCACGGCCGGCAGGAACTGCGGAAAGCCGCCGACCTGCGAGATGCCTGTGACCACGATCGCGGTGAGACCGGCGGCGGGGCCACTCACCATCAACTGTGAACCGGACGCCGCACCCACCACGATACCGCCGACGATGCCGGCCACTACACCGGACAGCAGCGGCGCGCCCGACGCGAGCGCAACGCCGAGGCAGAGCGGTAGCGCGACGAGGAATACAACTACGGAAGCGGGAATGTCATTTCGCCACTCGTCAAAGAAACCACGAGGTGCGATGGCGCTTGGGCTTGCGGGGCCTACGGAGGACTCGGGTACACCGTCAGGTGCGCGGGAGATGGCCGGCATGCGGGAGTTGGCCTGGGGAGGGGAGCAGCCGAAGCGGAGGGCGGGGAAATATATCCCTTTGGGGGAATGGCGCTTCAGCGAACCTATCAAAACGCCGAAGTGCGAGCCAAGTTCCGCGAAAGACCCACCTCAATCCCACCAAAGATGCTGAGACTCCTCGCTCTCCTGCCTGCGATGGTGTTCTTCGCGGCGTGCCAGTCCGAACCGGCCTACGATGTGGTCATACGTAATGGTACGGTATTCGATGGCTCAGGCGATGCACCGATCACCGGAGATGTGGC
>NZ_DASWXE010000125.1:0-4966 GCF_036405635.1 Gemmatimonas sp.
GTGTTGCAGGAACTCACGTTGCAACTCGGTCAGTGGGTGCCCGAGGGCACGGCGCTCGCCAAGGTGGTGCAGCCCGGCAAGCTCAAGGCCGTGCTCCGCATTCCCGAGTCGCAGGCGAAAGACGTGCAGCTCGGTCAGAAGGCCAGTGTGGATACCCGCAACGGACTCGTCGCCGGTCATGTCATCCGCAAGGACCCATCGGCATTGGGTGGTTCGGTGACCATCGACGTGGCGCTGGATGGCGAACTGCCACCCGGTGCCGTACCCGACCTCAGCATCGACGGCACGATCATCATCGACCGCCTCACCAATGTGCTGCACGCCGGACGCCCGGCTTCGAGCGCCAGCTCTGGCAACACCTCGGTATTCCGGGTGGACGCCGACGGTGAAACCGCCGTGCGCGTGCCGGTCGTGCTGGGCCGCAGTTCGGTGAACGCCATCGAAATCCTCAACGGTCTCGCTGTTGGGGACCGCATCATCCTCTCCGATCTCAGCAGCGTCGCCGCTGCCGAGAAAATCCGCATCCGCTAACCGGAGCTGCATCATGTCGACCACCACCACGGCCCAGTCTTCGCCGCTCATTCACATGCGCAGCATCCGGAAGGTGTTTCACACGGATGAAGTGGAAACGCACGCGCTGTCCGATGTGCATTTCGATATTCGGAAGGGCGAGTACGTGGCCATTGCCGGTCCGTCCGGCTGCGGCAAGACCACGCTGCTCTCCATTCTTGGTTTGCTCGATGCACCCAGCAGCGGCGAGTACCACATCGGCGGCACCTCGGTGGGCAGTCTGGCCGCCGCCGATCGGGCGCGTGTTCGCAACAAGGAGATCGGATTCATCTTCCAGGCATTCAACCTGATCGGCGATCTCACGGTGTGGGAGAACGTGGAGCTGCCGCTCACGTACCGTGACATGGAAGCGAACGAACGCAAGGAGCGCGTGCAGCGGGCTCTGGAGCGTGTCGGCATGACGCATCGCGCGAAGCACTTCCCCGCGCAGCTTTCAGGCGGTCAGCAGCAGCGTGTGGCCGTGGCGCGTGCCGTGGCCGGTGATCCGGCCATCCTGCTCGCCGACGAGCCCACCGGCAATCTCGATTCCCGCAATGGCGAGGCCGTCATGGAACTGCTGCGTGAACTGCACGCCGGTGGGGCCACCGTCTGCATGGTCACGCACGACGCGCGTTACGCGCAGCACGCCGAGCGTACGGTGCAACTCTTCGACGGCCGTGTCGTCGAGGGGCACGATGCACACGCGGCCGCACTGACCGCCTAGTGCGCAGGCCTCCGCGGACGCCGCGACGGACCACGGGAGGGGGGGCTACACGGCGATGGCCATGCCGCCCGACTGCACACGCAGCCATGCCGTGATCTCGTCGACCGGGCGGGCAGGGGAGAACAGATAGCCCTGCCCGTCCACGCACCCCATCGCTTCCAGTGCATCGCGCTGGGAAGACGTTTCCACGCCCTCGGCCACCGTTCGCAGGCCCAGCGTGGTGCCCAGCGTGACAATGGTGCGGGCGAGCGCACTGTCGGAGCCGCCCTGGGCCACGCCTTCCACGAAGGCCCGGTCGATCTTGAGCACGTCCACCGGAAACTTCTGCAGGTAGCTGAGGCTCGAATAGCCTGTGCCGAAGTCGTCGATGGCCAGGCGCAGGCCCAATGCCTTGAGCGCCGACAGCGTGCGCAGCGATGACTCCGTGTTGCGCATGATCACACTTTCCGTGATCTCCAGCGTGATACTTCCCGCCGGCGCACCCGTGCGCTGCAGAATGGACGCCACTTCGTCCACAAAGTCGTCCTCGGCCAACTGTCGGCCGGAGATGTTCACGGATACGCTCGGCACCGAGTCCGGCTGGCGGCGTTCGCGCCACCACTGCGTGCGCCACGCCACCAACTGCATGCACGCCTGCTCGAGCACCCACCGGCCCAGCGGTACGATCGCACCGGTGTGCTCGGCGACCGGTACGAACACGCTGGGCGTCACGGTGCCGCGTGTGGGATGCTCCCATCGCAGCAGCGCTTCGAGCCCCCGTACGGCACCCGAGCGCAGATCCACGATGGGCTGATAGGCGAGGAAGAGCCCCGAACGCTCCGGCGCATTCACAGCCATGCGGATGTCTGCCTCGAGCTGCAGGCGCTGCACGATGGCCGCGTACATGGACGGCTCGAACACCGCGTGGCGTGCCTTGCCGGCTTCCTTGGCTTCGTACATCGCCACGTCGGCGTTGCGCAGCAGGGTGTCCACGTCGTCCGATGCGGTGGCGTAGGCCACGCCGACACTGGTCGCCACACTCATCAGGCGTCCCTCCAGCATCAACGGACGGCGCAACGCCACCTTGATGCGGTTCACGATGGCCAGTGCCTCGCTCTCTGCCGTCAGTCGTTCCAGCAGGATGGCGAACTCATCGCCGCCAAACCGCGCCACCGTATCGGACGAGCGTACCTCGGCCACAATCCGTTCGGACACCGTGCGCAACAGCTGATCGCCGGCGTCGTGGCCAAGACTGTCGTTGACGCCCTTGAAGTCATCAAGGTCGAGGAAGAGCACGGCAATGCGATGATCCGGATCGCGGCCGGCCACCTGCAACGCGTGTTCGAGACGGTCGCGAAACAGCGCGCGGTTGGCCAGACCCGTCAGGGCATCGTGGAAGGCGCCATGCAGCAGGCGTGCTTCCAGTTCCTTGCGCTCGGTCACGTCGCGGAAAATGGTCTGCATGGCCGGCGTGCCTTCGAACGCAATGGACACCGACACCGCCTCCACTTCGCGGATGCCGCCGTCCAACCGTACCAGGCGGTACTGCACGCGTGCCGGACCGGAAGTGAGACGCTGCTGCACGAGGGTCAGGTCGTCGGGGTGCACAAAATCGGACGCCCGGCGACGCACCAGCTCGCCGGTCTGCCGTGCACCGATGAGCTGCGCTGCCGCGTCGTTGGCATACACCACACGGCCATTGCGATGTACCGCGATAGCCTCCGGCGAATGGGTCATGAGTTGCCGATAGCGCCATTCACTCTCCTCGAGTGCACGCTGCCGGATTTCGAGACGCTCACGCAGCGCCTCTTCGGCGGCCAGCGTGCGCAACATCGACGCTTGGCGGGCCATCGCAAACCACGCTGCCCCGCCGGCGATCATCGACCCGAAGGCAATCGTGATGTTGTGCGACTCCCAGATGGTGAGCTTCGGGAAGATCGCCGACTTGGACGCCTCGAAAATGAAAAACACCAGCGCGCCGGCCAACGTGGCCAGTAGCGTCGCCCGCCACCGACGCTCGGCGGGAACGGTGATGGCGCGAAACTGGGAGGACGTGGTGAGACCGTGCGAAGGCATATCCGGACGCTGATTGGGGATGAGGGGCCGCATCGAACGACCTTCCTCGCGCCTCTGGGTATCGGCCCCCGGGCATCGTCACTTCCCCAGTCCGGACTCGTCGTTACGTAACAACTCGGCGACGACGTGATGTGCTTACGCGTTCCCTTCGGACGGACTCTGGCGTATGCTAGGCTGACATGGCTGCCGATCGTCCCCGTACCGACGCCGCGACAGCGGATATCCTGCTCTGGCAGACTGGCTACCGCATCGTACTGGTGCTGTTGGTCGGGGTGGCGGTGGTCGCTTTGCGCCTCGCCGGCATGCTGCCTCCGCCCGAACTGGTGCTCGAGACGGTAGGCGAAGACCCGGCCGATTGGTTGATCGTCATCACCACCGGCGTATATGCCCTGCTGATCATTGGCATTCGCATGTATGTGCGGGCCACCCGGCGGGCCGGCGAGTCGCTCTCCACCCTCATGGTGGCAGCCGACATCGCCCTGGTGTTCTGGCTGGCATTCCTGCTGGCGGAGCCGCCCGACTATCATCGCGGGCTGCTGGTCGCCCTTTTTTCACTGCAGCTCACGCACGTCTACTTCGGACGCGCGCCCGCACTGCTCATGCTGGTGGCCACGGCGGCGGGATATCTGCTGCTCACCGATGTGGCGGTACGGCATCGCGCGGGGGTGGAGTGGACCGAGGCCCTGTTCACGCTGGCCCTGTTTGGTATTGGTGCCTGGTTGGTCACGCGCGTACAAAGTCACCTGCATGAACGCCTCGCCAACCTGGTGGCCATGTTCGAGCGGGCAGAGGAAGGTGACTTCAGCGACAGCTACGATGTGGCCGCTGATCACCGCCCCGATGCCATCACCGCGGTGGGTCGTGCCTACAATCGCATGCGCGGCCAGCTCGCCACGATCGTGCTCACGGACCCGCTGTCGGGGTGCTTCAACCGCCGTGGCTTCGAGCAGCAATACCGCCGTGAACTCGCCCGGGCTGCGCGCGCTCACACCGATATCGCGCTGCTGGCCATCGACCTCGACCACTTCAAGCAGGTGAATGACACCCACGGCCACCTCGTGGGTGACCAGGTCATCGCCGAAGCCGGTGAGTTGCTGCGGGCCAGTGCACGGGCCCATGACGTGGTGGCACGCACGGGCGGCGAGGAGTTCGCCATCCTCGCGCCCGACACCTCACTCGACGGTGCGCAGCATCTGGCGCTGCGCGTGGTCGAAGCCTTCCGTCGGCGCACGTTTGCCGAACCGCAGGCCCGCGTGAACATCACTGTATCGATCGGTGTGGTGAGCGACAGCGTGCGGGACGATGGCATTGCCGAAGCGCTGCGTGCGCGCTCCGATGAGGCGCTCTACGCTGCCAAGCGCAGTGGCCGCAATCGCGCGGTGCTGTGGTCACAGGGGCTCAACGCGCTGCGGCTCAACCAGTCCGGCGACTCGGCCACGGTGCAGTAACGCGCAGCGGGCAGCGGCTGCGCGAGGCTCTACGCGGCTATCCGCGCAGAGTCAGTGTGCCTTCGCACATGATTGCCGACGCGCCGCCCACACGCACGGCCTTGATCGCGCCCTGCGACTTTTCCGCTTCGATGGACAGGCGGCTTGGCCGACCCATCTCCACGCCCTGCGCAACTTCCCACCGCAGCAC
>NZ_DASWXE010000126.1:0-5805 GCF_036405635.1 Gemmatimonas sp.
CGCCAGATGGGCGATAGGTGCTGGGGCACGTGAGCACGTCAGCGTAGTCCCCGTTCGGGTCGGTACGCGGACTGGCGCAGAAGAACAGTGGCTCGCCGTCTTTGACCGTCGGATTGATGTACAGCGCGCGCCCGACGGTGGCCGAGTAGGGACGGTACCCCACATCCATGCGGAAGGGGCCGATCGGCGTGACAATGCGCACGCCGACGCCGGGCGTATATCGCATGTCCTTCCACGAGAAGCGCTGCGAACTCGTTTCCCAGAGGGAGCCGCCATCGATGAACGTGACCCACTGCAGCTCCTGTGCAAGGAACCGCACGCCGCGGCGGTATTCGAGATTGCCGACCAGCATCGCGGTACCGCCGCGCGGAACCGCGCGATCCAGCCCTTCGCCTTGCCGTACCTCCACCCCGAGGCTGCCGTCGGGAAGCGGCACCGTGTCCACTTCGTTGACCGTGTAAATGACCGGGCCGAGCAGATTCTGCTGAAAGCCGCGCACCGAGTTCTGGCCACCCGTGAACAACCGCTCCTGCAATGGCAACAGCGGTGTGCCATCGACCAGCTCCGCCCCCGGTGAGAACACGCCGGATGCCTGCAGTCGCACACCGACCACGCCGCCGAGAAAGCGCAGGTAGGTGGACCCCTCGATGGTGCTGCGATAGAACCGCAACGTCGAAATATTTTCGAGCTCGGAATTGGTCACGCCGGCGCGCTGCTCGCCTCGCATTCGCCAGCCACGCGACGGATTCACGATATCGTTGGTGCGATCATACGAAGCCGACGCGCTAGCGATGGCGATGCCTCGGCCGAAAGACGAAAGGATATAGTCTTCCGGCTGGCACTGTCCGAATCGCGTGCATGCGATCGCGGGCGCGTTGAGGGTCCGTCCGTTTTCGTACTGCACACCCGCCGTACCGGTGAACCGCGGGGAGAACTGCCGGCTCAACTCGGTGAGTGCACCGATGGTCGTTTCGCGGAGATAGGCAAAAGGTTCACTCCGGCGCTCGCTGTACACCGACACCGACGGCGCCACCGGCAGACCGAACAGCCGGGAATTCGACACCGTGGTGCCGACGTAGTAGTTGAGCTTTTGGCTGAACTGGTCATCACGCATGGAAGGCGCGCACAGCGACGGCGCAAACCCGACCGGATCGCCCAGTCCAATCTTCGAGGCACGGGCCGTGAGTTCCACCCGACGCCCCACCCCAAGAAATCCGCGATCGACCAGGCGTCCCTGCGCGCGGATGCAATCGAGCGTGGCCCACCCGAGCCCCGCACGTGCGCTGCGGGTGGGGGATTCCGCCACCGACACCTTGAGTCCGATCAGGGAGTCGCGGCCCACGCCCTCGGCCGGCAACGTGTCCACCAACACCAGCCGAAAGGCTTCGGATCGATAGAGCGCACGCTGTGCTTCCAGGAGCTCCGAAGAGCTGTAGCGATCACCCGGGTCGATGGCCACGAGGCGCGCGACTTCACTGGAATCGACCCTGCGCGGGCCACCTTCCGTACGCGGCTGGATATTCACCTTCACTTCGCTGATGCGAAGCCGGTTGCCAGTCGTAAAGGCAAACGCGAGACCCACCTTCGCGGTCGCCGAATCGACGGTGATTCTCGTCACTGGCGTTTGCGCTCGCGCAAAGCCAACCTCGCGCAGCCGGCCGAGAATATTCACGACCGTGGTATCGACGGCCGTGCGGTCGAACCGCTTCCCCTTCAACGCGAGCAGCGATTGGCCATAGGGTCGACGACCACTCGGCGCGTCCGGCAGTCCGGTCACCTCCACCGAATCGATCGTCGCTTCGGGACCCGGCTCGATGATGAAGTGCACGCGCACGCCCTTCTTGCGGGGTTGCACATCAGTGGAGACCGTCGCGCGAAACCACCCCGCCTGGCGATGCAGAACTGCGATGCGCAGCGCATCCCGGCGCATTTCGAGCGAGTCGAGGCACGGCACCGTACCGATTCCGAGAAACCGCGTGACAATCCCCGGTTCGTGTGTCAGGATGCTGGCGGCAAGCGTCAGATCGTCGAACGCCGGACTCCCACTGAACGACACCACCCGGACCTGTTCATCCTGATTGCAGCGCGTCGTCCGCTGCGCCGCCGCCATGCCGGGCACCAGCAATGACACGAGCGCAGCCGCCACGCCTGTTCTCAGCCAGGACGTCAAGGTGGTCTTCAGGACGTCGCGCAGGTGGGAACGAAACCGCATCATCGAGTCGAGAGGGTGTGGCAGAGGGTCATATCGTCACGAATCTAAGTGCCGGAGATAGGGGACGGCGTAGATTGCAGGGTCACTTCAACATCCAGGAGCCCTACATGTGTTCGCGAGCCCGCCTGTTGGTCTTTCTGCTGTTCGCGGCGGCCAGTCCGATCGGGGTATCGGCGCAGGAGCGTCAGGTGGAGGGCAACCGGACCTTCCAATCCGCAGCCGCACGCGCCGATACGATGGCGACCAACCATATCGATGGCGAGCTCCTGCGGGATACCCTTGAGTCCCCTGTCGGGGATCCCTCGACGCCTCGCGATTCCGCAAGCGGAATTGCGGTGGTGGTGACCACAGACACAATTGACGGGCTCGCTGCGGGTACGCCTGATTCGCTCGCCATCCTGTCCGGAGCGGCACTGCGTCCGATCGCCCTGCGTCGCCTCAGCGCCTTTGTGGACACGACGCCTCAGGACACGGTACGCCGGCGCCCCCGCGCCGTGCAGTACTCCGATGGCTACGGCACACGCCTCATGATTCACCGTACCCTGAGCTGGGCGATGCTGCCGCTCTTTGCCGCGTCCTACTTCTCGGGCGACCAAATTCTCAAGGAAGGCAGCGACGCTCCCAAGTGGGCGCGCAACCTGCACCGTCCCGCCGCCACCTCCACCGCCGTGCTGTTCGGCGCCAACACGGTTACCGGTGTGTGGAATCTCTGGGAGGGGCGCCACGATCCCAATGGCCGCAAGCGTCGCTTCCTCCATGCGGCCCTGTTCATGGCCGCCAGCGGAGGCTTCACCTACGCCGGCACCAAGCTCGCCGATGACGCCGAACAGTCGGATGCCAAGCGGCGGCAACATCGCAACGTGAACCTGGTGTCCATGGGTGTCTCTACAGCGAGCTGGCTCATCATGCTCGTGGGCAACTGACCGCACTCGCCAGGCTATCGCACCCGCACCATGCTCGACACGCTGATCACGCTCACCCAACCGTGGGCAGACCTCTACGCCACCAGCACACCGCTTTCCACGACGGTATTGGTGCTGCATCTGCTGGGACTTTTTGTGGGCGGTGGCATCGCACTCGGCGCCGACCGCCGAGTGTTGCTCGCCGAACCCGGATCGGGAGAAGCGTACCTCGCTGCGGGTGAGGATCTCCGGGCCACACACGGGGTCGTACTGCTTGCGCTGGCCATCACGGTGCTCAGCGGCGTCGGGCTCGCGACGTCCGATGTCGGCACCTTTGCGATCTCGCCGCTGTTCTGGTCGAAGATGGCGGTGTTCCTGATGTTGATCATCAACGGTGCGATCATGCGCCGCACCGAGACGCAGGTCATCACATCGGCCAGATCGACGATGGAACACGCCATCAACGGACCGGATCCGGCGACGCCGTGGAATGCGTTGCGCCGATCGGCATGGATCAGTCTCGTGTGTTGGATGGTCCTCGTGGTACTCGGCGTCGTACTCGGCAACACCTGATCCACGCCGATTTCATCGGCCGCGGTTTCCGCACTTCTTGCTACGCATGCCCAACGATCTCGCAGACAAGCAGTCCCGCAACACGCCAACTCCGAACGATGCCTGCATCAGTTGCACCACACGGCGTGACTTCCTACGAGTCGGGGCCGGTTCCCTTGGCGCGCTGAGCGCGACGCTGTTGGCGGGGCCTTGGCGTGTGCTCGAGGCGTTGGAGCCGCGCGCGAGCGGCGCCGCGGTGCGCTATCCCATCCCCGCCGCCGACGGGGTGTCCATCGACAAGAAGAACGAAATCATCCTGTGCCGTGCTGGTCAGGAAGTGTATGCGTTTGCCCTGTCGTGTCCCCACGAGAACACGGCGCTGCGCACGCTGCCCAAGAACGGCGGCTTCCAGTGCCCGAAGCACAAGTCGAAGTATCAACCCAACGGCACCTTCATCAGCGGCCGCGCCACCCGCAACATGGATCGGCTGCCGATCACACGGGAAGGTGACGCGCTGGTCGTCGATCCCGATCGCTTTTTCGAAAGCGACAAGGATCCCGCCCGTTGGGCCGCCGCGTTGGTGAAGCTGTAGCCACTCCCGGCTCGCGGTGCGGATCGCTCTCCGGGCTTCCGTTGACCGGCACCGCGCGCGACGTTCCATGACCAGTGGCGCTCCGCTATCGGGCGCCTGCACCATCCGACCTCGTTCCGACGTCATGCGACCCTCCCGACTCGCCCCCGCCACCCGGGGCCTGCTCCCGGCGCTGCGCGCTTCTGCCCTGCTGCTGGGCCTCCCCGCCGCCGCGGTGGCCCAAAACACCAGCGCGCAGCCTGCACAGCCCAAGAAGACGGCCGCAACGCCGCTCGAAGCCTCCATCGACAAGCTCGCGACACACCCCACAGTGGTCGCAGCCATGCGTCAGATCCAGTCGGACAACGCGTGGACACTCGACCAGCAGGCATCGATCTGCCAGATCCCCGCGCCGCCATTCAAGGAAGAAGCACGCGCCGCGGCCTACCGCGATCGCATGAAGGCGCTCGGCATTCAGAACGTGCGCCTCGACAGCGAAGGCAATGTCATCGGCGAGATCAAGGGCACGGGACCCGGTCCCACGTTGTTGCTCGCTGGTCACCTCGACACGGTCTTCCCCGAAGGCACCGATGTCACGGTGAAGCGGGAAGGCACGAAGCTCATCGGCCCCGGTATCGGCGATGACTGCCGTGGTCTCGCGGTGGTGCTCTCAGTCGCCCGCCAGATCATCACGCAGAAGATTCCGTTCGGTGGCCGCCTGCTGGTCGTCGGCAACGTCGGCGAAGAGGGCCCGGGCAACCTCCGCGGCACGCGCGCGCTGTTCAAGGGCCCGCTCAAGGACTCGATCGATCTGTTCATCTCGGTGGACGGCACGGGCTTTGGTATCACCAACGGCGGCGTGGGCAGCAATCGCTACCGCGTGCACTACAAGGGCCCGGGCGGCCACAGCTACGGCGCGTTCGGCATGCCGAATCCGATTCACGCCATGGGTCGCGCCATCGCCAAGATCGCCGACCTCGAGGCGACGACCAAGCCCAAGGTCACCTTCAACGTGGGCATCATCTCCGGCGGCACGTCGGTGAACTCCATCCCCTTCGAGGGCATCATGGAGATCGACCTGCGCAGCGAGTCGGCATCGGCGCTGGCCGAAATCGATGCGCGTCTGCAAAAGGCGCTGCGCGCGGCCATCACGGAAGAGAAGGCACGCTGGCCGCAGAGCAAGGCCGCCCTCGATCTGGTGATCGACACGATTGGCATCCGGCCGGCCGGCATGACGCCCGACACCTCGCTCATCGTGCGCACCTCGCTGGCCGCTGCGCGCACGATGAACGTGTACACGCCGCTCACCACATCCAGCACCGATGCCAACGTGCCGATGAACCTCGGCCGCCCTGCGGTCACGCTCGACGGCGGCGGCGTGGGTCGCGGTGCGCATTCACTCGACGAGAGCTACGACGACCGCACGGACGGCTACAAGGGCCCGCAGTGGGTCATGCTCGTCGTGCTTGGCTTGCTCGGCGTCAAGTAAGACTTCAGACAACAGCGCTGCCACGGATTGCGCGGAAAAGCGCGGAAACCACACGGATCAGACTCTTTGTTTTGGCCGT
>NZ_DASWXE010000127.1:0-20919 GCF_036405635.1 Gemmatimonas sp.
CGCGACCCGGCAGTTCGCCCCCAAACCCGCCTCCCCGCGACCCGAGACCGCTTGCAGTCTGCCCCAAATCGAGGACGGCCATCGTCCCCAGTTTGAGACGGTACCGCGTTCTTCGGTGCATCCCCGTGTCAGCGCACGACAGGTTCCCTGCTGGTGCAGGATTTGCATGGCTGAGCAAGTTGCACGGCACCGGCCAGTCGGTGACGGGGCGCATCATCCTGCCGGATTCCCGGCACTCTTCATCCACGGCCAGAGCGGCCGAGGTTTCCATGCGCGCACTGTGGCAGAGCCAGAGCTTCCGGATCCCGGCACGTCGGCGAGCCTGGATTGCGCTGTTCGGCGCAACGACGGCGTTGGGCGCGGCCGGCTGCGGTGGGGATGATCGGGGCGCGATGACGTCCGATCTGGAGCGGGATCTCCAGATGGCCGTCAATGCCCAGCGCCCGCGTACCGGCGTGGTGTCGGCACTCGAAGCCGGTCGCCCCGGTTCGCCGAGCGGCGACCAGCGCGGTCGACGCGAAGCGGTGGCCACCCGACGTCAGGCTCCTCGTCCCACCCCGCAGGCGGTGGAGCAGGAGGTGGCGGTAGCGCCGGTGGTGGAAGAAGCGCCAGCTCCGGCGCTTGTGGTGGCCGAACAGGTGGAGCCCACCCCAGCTCCGGTTCCCGAGCCCGAGACCCATGCATCGGCTCCGTCGGGGATTTCGTACCCGACTGATCGCGGGCCGTCGGCCGGCAGCTCGTCAGATGAAGGGCAGGGTAGCCGCGGTACGGAGGGCATGGGCCGCGGACGTGGCGGTGGCGTGATCATCCGGGGCGGTGGGGCCGGTGAGGACCACTGCGAGGAGCACGATCGCCGCCGTGGTGGGCGTCGCGGCATGCCGCCGGTGGGAATGCCGGGAACGGGCATGGGTGGCGTCATTGGCGGCGTGATCGGAGGTGTCATTGGTGGCGCGATCGGCGGGGGCAACATGCCGCGAGGCCGGTACCCGCGATACTGACCGGCGCGTCGGTGCCTGCGGGGCAGGGCCGTGCGCCTTGCTTCGCGCGGGCGCGGGGGGCTAGGCTGTTCCCACGATGACGCAAGAGCTGACGCACTACGATCACCTGGGCGGTGAGGCTGGAATCCGCTCGCTGGTGGACCGTTTTTACGACCTGATGGACACCGCGCCCGAGGCAGCCAATGTCCGGGCGCTTCACGCCACGAGCCTCAAGGCTTCCCGCGAGAAGCTCTACCTCTTCATGACGGGGTGGACGGGCGGACCGCAGTTGTACGTGGAAAAGTTTGGCCATCCGCGGCTCCGCATGCGGCACTTTCCGTTCGCCATCGGCGAGCGCGAGCGCGACGAATGGCTGTGGTGCATGGATCGCGCGCTGGCGGAACACGAAGCGCCCGGTGCCCCGGCTGAGCTCAAGGATTTCCTGCGACAGCGCCTGCACGCCCTGGCCGATCACATGCGCAACCAGGAGGGCTGAGCGATGCGCATCGTGGGAGGCAAGTTCGCCGGCCGCAACCTCACCTCGCCGAAGGACTTCCGCGTCCGGCCAACCGCCGAAGCGGTGCGGGTGGAGATGATGAAGCTGGTGCGCGCCGATCTCGAAGGCGCGCGAGTCATCGACCTGTTCGCTGGAACCGGCGCCATTGGGCTCGAGGCGCTGTCGCGCGGGGCGAAGTATGTGGACTTCGTGGAATTCCGTCCGTCGAGCCTGCACGCCCTCAAGGCCAACATCGCCGCGCTGCGCGTGACGACCAAGGCCCGTGTCTACAAGAAAGATGCGTTGCCCTTCGCCAATGCACTGATCGCTGGACGATACGATCTGGCGTTCGTGGATCCGCCCTATGAATCCCGAATGCTGGACCGGCTCATCGAACGCTGGCTGGAAGCGCCCTGGTCGCCCATACTGGTGGCCGAACACGCGAGCACACACAAGCTGCCACGGACCGTCCGGTACGTCACGGTGCAGCAGGTGATCGTGGATGACAGCGCGATCTCCGTGTATCGGCATCAGCTTCCGGTGTCCGCTCCCACTCCCGCCTCTGACTCCGCCCCGGTCACATCATGAAGACACGCTTCCGTCGCCTGCTGGCGGCGAGTCTGTTGCTCGCCGCTCCGTCACTTCCTGCGCAGCCGGCCCGCTGGGCGCAGCAAGCGCAGCGTATCACCATCATGCGCGACCAGTGGGGCATCGCCCATGTCTACGGCAAGACCGACGCTGATGCCGTGTTCGGCATGGTGTACGCGCAGGCCGAAGACGATTTCAATCGCGTGGAGACGAACTACATCAACGCGATGGGTCGGCTTGCCGAAGTGGAAGGCGAGAAGGAGCTGTGGCGCGACCTGCGCATGAAGTTGTTCATCGACACGCTGGACATCAAAAAGCAGTACGCGGCGAGCCCGGCGTGGCTCAAGGCGTTGGCGACGGGTTTCGCGGATGGTCTCAACTACTATCTGCACACGCACCCGGACGTGAAGCCGCGTCTCATCACGCGCTTCGAGCCGTGGATGGCGCTCACGTTCAGCGAGGGCAGCATCGGCGGCGACATCGAGTCGGTGAACCTGCGCGGTATCGAGCAGTTCTACGGCGCGCGCGGTGGTGCGGGCAGTGGCGGCGATTTTGATGCGGGCGCCGAAGCCGCACCATCCCCATTCGGTGTGGAGCCCGGCGGATCCAATGGTTTCGCCATCGCCCCGGGAAACACCACGAACGGCCATGCGTTGCTGATGATCAATCCGCACACGTCCTTCTACTTCCGCCCCGAGATTCACATGGCGAGCGAAGAAGGACTGGATGCGTATGGTGCCGTGACGTGGGGCCAGTTCTTCATCTACCAGGGCTTCAACAGCCGGCTGGGCTGGATGCACACGTCAGGCGGTGGTGACGTCATCGATGAGTACCTCGAGACCGTCACGCCGAAGGGCAATGGCTTCACCTATCGTCACGGTGGTGTGGAGAAGCCGGTGCGCGCGCGCACGATCGTGCTGCCATACAAGACCGCATCGGGCATGCAGCGCCGCACGGTCACAGCGTACTTCACGCAGCACGGCCCCATCATCCGCTCGCAGGACGGCAAGTGGGTGGCGGTGGCCATGATGCAGGAGCCGCTCAAGGCACTGCAGCAGAGCTACCTGCGCACGAAGGCCAAGGACTACGCGTCGTTCCGCAAGGTCATGGAGCTGCGCACGAATTCGTCGAACAACACCGTGTACGCCGACGCAGACGGCGTGATCTCGTATTTCCACGGCAACTTCATTCCCAAGCGCAACGCCGGCATCGATTTCTCCAAGCCGGTGGATGGCAGCGACCCGAAGAATGACTGGCAGGGGCTGCACACGCTCGACGAAATGATCACGGTGCACAATCCGAAGAGCGGCTGGATCATGAACACCAACAACTGGCCGTTCACCGCGTCGGGCGGCGACAGCCCGAGGATCGGTGACTGGCCGGTGTACATGTCCGAGCAGCGCGATGACAATCCACGCGGTGTGCACGCGGTGCGCGTGCTGCAGAACCGTAAGGATTTCACGCTCGATGGCCTGATCGGTGCCGCGTACGACAGTTACCTGCCGGCGTTCGAACAGCTCATGCCGCCGCTGATTGCCGCGTACGACGCCCTGCCGGCCGGCGATTCGCTCAAGACGAAGCTGGCCGAGCAGGTTGCTCAGCTGCGCGGTTGGGACTACCGCTTTGCCGCCAACTCGGTGCCGATGGCGCTCGCCAATGCCTACGGTGAAGAGGTGTCGCAGGCTGCTGCGGCCCCCGCGCGGGCGAGTGGCACGCTCATGCTGGACTTCGTGAAGACCAAGGCCCCCGCTGCCCTGGTGCTGGGTGCGCTCTCCCGCGCATCGGATCGCCTGACGCGCGACTTCGGCACGTGGAAGACGCCGTGGGGCGAGATCAATCGCTACCAGCGACTGAGTGGTGAGATCGGTGCTGGCTTCGATGACAACAAGCCCAGCGTCGCCGTGCCGTTTGCCTCGGCCAACTGGGGATCATTGGCCGCGTTTGGTCAGACGGGTGCGCGTACCACCAAGCGCATCTACGGCAATCGTGGCAACAGCTTTGTGGCGACGGTGGACTTTGGGCCCAAGGTGCGGGCGAAGAGTGTGCTGGCCGGCGGTGTGAACAGCAGCCCGTCGTCGCCGTACTTCTTCAACCAGGCCGAGCGCTACGCGGCGGGCAACTTCAAAGACGTCAACTTTTATCGCGCGGACGTCGAGAAGAACGCCACGCGGACGTACCAGCCGGGCAAGTGAACACGTTGCAGGTTGTTCAACCGCCACGACTGGAGAGCACTCCGGTCGTGGCGGTTGATTTTGGGGTGAGCAACACGGACATCGTGTTGCGTGTCGAGGCGATGACGCTGCACGAGAGCATCCCAAGTGAAGGGCAGCCCGACGAAGCGCAGATACGGCGAGCGCTCGCGGCGGTCGAGTTGCGGCCACAGGACTTCGCGTGGATAGCAGTCACAGGCGGCAATCGGGCGCTGGTGCCGCCCGTCATCGACGGTCGCGCGCTGCATCGGGTGGACGAGGTGCAGGCTATCGGTCGCGGCGGATTGACGCTGGCCCAGCGTGACGCGGCCGTGGTGGTGAGTGCGGGATCAGGCACCGCCGTCATCGCGGCCACACGGGATGGCGCGAGGCATGTGACCGGGACCGGTGTGGGCGGCGGCACGCTGCTGGGTCTCTCCCGGATGTTGATCGACACGGTCGATCCCGCGGAGATCGATACGTTGTCGCGTGCCGGCACCGATATGGCCCACAACCTCATGCTGCATGAAGTGCTTGGCGAAGCCATCGGCAGTCTTCCCGCGGATACCACGGCGGTGAATTTCGGCCGCGTGGCGCGCCATGCGGTGAGCGCGCGGCGAGAGGACACCGCCGCAGCTCTGGTCAACATGGTGGGGCAGGTGATCGCCGTGATCGCCATCAATGCGACGCGCGCCGAACAGATGCGCGATGCCGTGATCATTGGCCATCTCGTGGACATGCCCAGCGTGCGGCATGTGTTCGAGCTGGTGGCGCAATTTTACGGAGCGTCGGTGCTCATCCCGGAGCACGGTGGAGCAGCCACGGCGCTGGGTGCGCTGCAGGTGGTGCAGGACCGTCTGCGTTAGGGGACGCTAGCGCGCGCTCAGCGCGCCGCCGGTTTGCACAGATGCGCCATCGCGACCGCGGGCACCGATCCCGGCACGGGCGCGGCGTAGCCGGGGATCTTCACGATCTTTTCGTTGGCCACCTTCGTGAATTTGGCGTCGGCGTAGTAGCGGTTCTCTTTCACCGCCACTGTGCCCTCGGTGCACCGCACGGCCACCAGCGTGCGCGACCCGAACCATTCGCCGCCCGGTACTTTGGCTGGCTTGAGAAACGGGACGCGCAACGTGGCCGTGATTTCCTGCGGCGTGCGCTTCACCGTACGGCTTTCGAGTAACACGGTGTTGCCGCCGGAAATGGTGCCGATCTGCGGCATCGTGGCGGACTGCGCCGTCAAAGTGGTGGACAGCACGAACAGTGACGATGCACCGAAGAGCGCAAATGACGTGATGGTCCGCATGGATGCCCCGTTCGGACGGCGTGTCCACCCGTGCAGCGGAGACAACGCCAGACTCAGGATTTGTCGACGTGCGTGAATGACGGTACGATATGCCGCATGCCATCCGAAATGCTACCAGATCGCGATCTCATCGGTGACGCGCTCCCTGCCGTTGACGGCGCCTCAGCGCCCGAGCGCCCGTCCGACTACGCCTCGGCTCTGCCCCAGCTCGATGCCGCCGATGCGGATTTCGCTGCGCTCCGGGCCTTATTCGCGGCGCATCGGTATGATGAATCCAACATCTGTGCCCGCACCGAGATTCCCGCCATCTACGACTTTGCCTGCCGCACGCACGTGCGAGGGAATACGCCGCCCGAGCACGGTCTTGATGCGCTGATCTGGGTGTTCCTCGATTGCCAGTCCATGCATCCCGATCAGATGGACCGCCTGCTGGGAGCGGACAGCGCCGCCCTCCTGCAACGATTGGGACTTCTCGAGCCGGACGGCGAACAGGTGGTTGGCACCGTGCTGCTGTACCCCACGGCTGGTGTGTACCTCATCTCCGATCGCCCGACCTTTTCCGTCGCGGGGATCACGCTCAAAGAACGCGCCACGGATCTGGTGTATCCGGCCATCACTAGCTCCGTGCGTGTGTTTGTGTCCACCTTGCCAGCGGCGGCCGGCACGCGACATCTCGAACTGTGTTCAGGGACGGGTATTGCCGCGCTGGATGCCGTTCGCCGCGGGGCCACCCATGCATGGGCCATCGATATCACGGCCCGCTCCACACACTTCGCCGCGTTCAACGCGCGCATGAATGGGTTCGACAATGTGACCGCATTGCAGGGAGACCTGTATGCGCCCGTGGCTGGCATGCAGTTCGACGTCATCTCCGCACACCCGCCGTACGTGCCCTCGATGTCGACCGAGTTCATCTATCGCGATGGTGGCGAAGATGGCGAGCAGATCTCCCGGGCCATTATTCGGGGGCTGCCGGAATTCCTGGCACCGGGCGGCATCTTCCATTGCACGTGCACGGTGACCGCGCGAAAGGGAAAGGCCGTTCCGCATCGTCTGCGCGAAGTATTGGGGCAGGCGTCCGACGAGTTCGATCTCGTGCTGCTGGGCAATGGCACGTCCGATTTTTCCCGTCATTTCACCAAAGAACTGCTGAAGGCCAATGCGGCCGGCGTGCCGGGCGTGGTGGCACAGATTCGTCGCTTCCACGAACTCGAAGTGGAGCGGATGGAGTTCTGCACCATCGTTTTGCGGCGCCACGGCCAGCCGCGAAAGGGGGCGACGATCGCAGTCGAGCGCGACGGCACGACACGCTGGGAAGAGGTCGCGTGGTTGCTCGGGCTGCAGGATCTGTTGGGAGAGGGGGAGCGCGCATTGCCCCGACTGTTGGAGGTTCGTCCGCGGCTGTCGTCGGGAGCACGGTTCTCCCTCACCTACACGGCCTCTCCGGGGAGCGAAGAGGTGTGGACCCCCACGGAGGGGCAAGTGGCGGTGTCATATCCGTTTTCGGGTCGGGTGGTGGTGAGCGCCGGCGATGCCGCATTTCTCGCCTCCTGTACCGGCGACCGCACATTCGGCCGGATTCTTCGCGACCTTCAGGACGAAGGGTCCCTCCCGTCCGATCTCCCGCCCACCCAGTTCCTGCGCACCATGGTGCCCTTGATTGCTGAAGGGGTGCTGGAGACGGATATCCTGCCATTCCCCACGCGATCCAGCACACAATGACGTTTGTATTCCGCGCGCTCGTTGCCGCCCGCCTGATCGGCACAGCGGCCGTTGCAGCACTGTCGCTCACCGCGACGACCGCCACGGCCCAGTCCATTGGCCCCGCTGAAGAACAGAAGGCCGTGATGGCGGTCGTGAACCGCCTGTTCGATGGTATGCGGGCTGCCGACTCCACGATGCTGCGCTCGGTGTTCGATTCGCGCGTGCGCATGATCACGTCGGCATCACGCAACGGTACGCCGACGTTGTCGGTGCAGCAGGGAGCCGATGGTTTTGTGAAGTCGGTGGGCACACCGCGCCCAGACAAGCTCGACGAGCGCATCCGCAATGAGCGTGTGCATATCGACGGCGACCTGGCCTCGGTATGGGTGGACTATGGTCTGTTCATCGGCCCCAAGTTCTCACATTGCGGCATCGACCACTTCCTGCTCGTGAAGAGCGAAGGCGCTTGGAAGATTCTCGAGATCGCCGATACGCGTCGGATGACCGGTTGCGAGATGTGGACGAAGTGAACGGCTGACCAAGGGCGCATTGGCCTCGGTCAGTGCGCCACCTTGGCGAGCAGGTCCCGCGCCAGCTGCGGGTAATTGCGATCGAAATGATGATCTCCATCGCGCCGCAGGATATGTACGCGCGTGGCGTCGAGTTCCGGGCAGACTGTGTCGTCCTCCGTGGTGCCATACACACACAACACTGGCGCCATGGAGATGAGCTCGATGAATGGCTTCACAGCGATATCGCTTGGTCGGTTCACCGTGCGCACGAGGTCCATGAGATGGAACTCGAAACTGGCGGTATGCTCCATGCCGAGCAGCGCCACGCCGATGACCTTGGATCGCAGATCGGGCGGCAATTGTTCGGCGAGCAATGCGGCAAACCCCGCGCCACGAGAGTAGCCCACCAGCAGAATGCGGTCCCGGTGCCACGCGGCCATGTAGTGCCGCAGCAACTGGACACTGTCGTGGTTGAGTGAATCGCTGGTCCGTGTGGCCGAGGTGAGCCAGGACCGCGAGTTGAGTCCCACCACGGCCACGCCCTGACGCACGAACTCCTGCGAGACGGCGTCGACAAGCTCTTTCCATCCACCGTCGCCGCTCCAGAACAAGGCCAGGGTGCGGCCGCTTTCTGCGGGCAACTCGGTCAGGGGAAAGCGACGCAGTTGGGCCGACGAGAGCAGCGCCGTGGTTGGTGATGTCGCGGTCTGCGCAGAAACCTTCTGCGGTGTCATTCCCGCCAGGCACAACACCAGGGCGACAGCCGGCAGGAGTGGGGACACGGTGGCCTTGCGTTCGAGATTGCCCCAACCCACCAGTCGGCCTCGTGCCGCGGCGGCGAGGGAGCGCAGGACGACCCAATACATCACCTGACGATACGCGAATCGCTGCAAGGGCACGAGCCATGCCAGCCGCCGATCTTCGTGCGGTTCCATGAAGAGGGCTACGAGGGCCGAGCTCACGTCGGTGCAGAGGAACACCAGGTAGAGCATGGCGATGTGTCGCGCATCGGTGCCGGCATAGGTCGCGCCGTGCTGATGCCACACGATCGCGACACTCACCAGACTCAACACGAAGAGCAGGTCGGCCAACGGCGAGAGGGCGGCAAAGGCAAGCTGAAAGAGCCACGTATTCGGCATGGCGATCAGGCCCAGCGAGCCGAACGATGGACGCAGCAACGTATCCCGATGCTTCCAGGCACACTGCAGGGTGCCAAACGCCCAACGGAAGCGCTGGCGGGCGAGCAGCCGAAGCGAGTCCGGGGCTTCGGTGAATGCTACCGCCGCGTCGGCATAAGCGATGCGCCATCCACGCCGGCGGAGCGCAATGGTGAGGTCCTGATCCTCGGCGAGCGTGTCATGCGTGAACCCACCGGCTTCACGCACGGCCGATGTGCGCCATGCGCCAATTGCGCCGGGCACGACCGTGATGGCGTTGAGATCGGTGAACGCGCGCCGGTCGAGATTCTGGCTGGTGATGTACTCCACGGCCTGCCAGCGGGTGACCAGGTTGAGGCGATTGCCCACCTTGGCGTTGCCCGCCACGGCGGCCACCATCGGATCGCGCAACGGCTGCACCAGCTGCGCGATGGCATCCGGCGCGAAGACGGTGTCGGCATCGAGCGCGACGATCACCTCACCATGTGCACGCGCGATGCCCAGGTTGAGGGCTGAAGCCTTGCCGCCGTTGGGCTTGGTGAGCACCACCACCTGCGCGTTACCGGCAAACGTGTTGCGTGCGATGGTATAGGTGTCGTCCGGAGACCCGTCGTCCACCACGATGATCTCCAGCGTGCCCTCGTATTGCTGCTGCAACAGACTGTGCACGGTGGCCACGATGACAGCCTGCTCGCGATAGGCCGGCACGACCACGCTCACCGAGGGGAAGAAGCTCGGCGCGACAACGGCTCCTGCGGCCCGTCGGCGCTGGCGGACAGCGAGCGCGGTGAGCAGTACCATGCGGGCAATCCCCAGTGCCACGGCGGTGGCCAGCGTGGTCACGATCAGCCATTGCATGGCGCCCACGGCGCTGTATCCACCCAGCGCCAGCCAGCGATGGCGGGCACTTTCCGGTGAGAGTGGTGGCATAAAGGCTTGTGCTGGCGCATCGACCAGTGCCTCGAGCGGCACGATGGTATCGCCGCGAGCGCGCAGCGAATCGATGAGTGGACCGATGGCGGCAACGGTCTGGGAACGGTCACCGCCGCCATCGTGGAGGAGCACGATGTTGCCGCGATCGCGCTGGGTGAGCGTGCGCCGGATGATCGCCGCAGCCCCGGGGCGCTTCCAATCGTCGCTGTCGATGTGCACGCCAGCCGTGAGATAGCCAAGCGATGTCGCAGCCTCTACAGGCGCCAGTTCGTCGATGGTGCTGGGCTCGGCGTCACCGAAGTACGGTGGCCGGAAGATCATCGTGTGGCGACCAACCACAGCCTCCAGCAATCGGGCGGTGGCATCGAGCTCGAGACGTGTGGCGAATGGGGACACCCGCGACAGGTCGGGATGGGTGAAGGTGTGACTGCCAATGGCATGACCTTCAGCCGCCATGCGACGGGTGAGCGCGATGTGTTGCTGCACCTGTTCGCCGATCACGAAGAATGTGGCGGTGGCATGCTTCGCCCGTAGCGTGTCGAGGAGCATCGGCGTCCATGTGCCGTCCGGGCCGTCATCGAAGGTGAGGGCCACACGATGCGGATGTGCAGCACCGGTACGCTCGACCGTCCAGCTACTCGGCAACGACAACCAGCGCTCGCTGGTGAGCATACCGCTGACGGAATCGTGCGCGAGCTGGCGTTCGCCGGCCTCTGGATGTGCCGTGACACGCAGCAACTCGCCACTGCCTTGCATCTCCACGCCGTAGCCTGGTGGTAGCGGCCCCAGCTCAGGCCAGGCGCCGGGATTGGTGTGACGGCCGAACACGCGCCACAGCGCCGGATCCTCGGCGCCCAGTCGCCATACCGCTGTACCAGCCACCCCAAGCGACGCCGCCGATTGCAGAGCGTTCCAGCTCGTGACGGCGTCGAGATACCAAAGCACATGGTCGGTGGAGTCCGCATCGGTCCACTGAATTTCCGGCTGCATGGCGGCGGCGTCCCATTGCGGTGAGACCTGGTGACGCCGCGCAGTCGCGATCGCTTCGGCGTACGTCATCGCCGTCGCCTGGGGCGTGTCATCGGCATCGTTCCACTCATAGCCAAAAGCGCCGAAGGCAAGCATGAGATGATTGGACGGAACGGCCTGCAGCAGGCGCTTCGCACTGTGCTGATACCACGATTGACTCGCCACCGGACCAGGTTCATCGCGGCTGCTGTGCTCATCGTACAGCATGGCGATGACCATATCGCTGGCTGCCGCCCATTGATGCACGACGTCGAGGTCCGCGTCGGCGGCGACCGTGACAGCCACCAGCGCATGGGAGCGCGAAAGTGTCTTCCGGAGCTCCTGCAGGAGCAATGTCATGCCGCGATTGGCCGACGAGGGCACCGCCTCGAAGTCGACGACGACACCGCCGAGGTGGTACTGCTGCACCATGCGATCGATGTCGTGCACGAATGTGGCGCGGGCGCGGGGTGAAGACACCAGCGCGGCGACACGCGCTCCGGAAAACGACGCTCCTCCGCTGTCGACATTGGTGATCATGGTCAACAGGCGCGGACGCTGGTTCTCAGGCTGCTTCGCGATGAGCGCTGGCACACGCGGATCGTCCTGCACGCGGAGTGGATGAGCGCCCGCACGCAGAAAGCCCCACTCGGCAATCAGCCAGTCGAGTTGTTGTACGTGCTGGTTCAGCGACTGCCAGGCATCGTCATCCCAGTTGACGTAGAATCCCGCGTGAAGGGGAGACGCGCGGTGCAGTGGTTCGCGAGTCCGGGCCAGTCCCGGTCGTGGTGGCGATGCTACGGCGGAGCCCGTGGCGAACCCGTTCGCCACACCAGCCCGGTGCTGCCACACCAGTCGCGCGGACCGGGAGAGATGATGGTGCCGCGAAGCAGGCGACAGGCGACCCATGACGGCGGCCCAGGCAGGCAGTACGGGTGGAATCAGCACGCCGAGCGTGAGGTACAGCATTCCTCCCGTCACGAGGAGGGCCAACGCGACGCCGGCTTGTCGCACACGACGCCACCGCCGACCTGAGGGGTCGAGAAAGACCGGATGGAGGTTAGCGGATGACGACATGACACACCTCGCGATGACGCTGGAACGTGGAACGCAGGACTCGCCTGCAAACAACGGCCCTGCGCCTGACGGAGCGGTAACACGCCCCGAGCACCGATGTCATGCTGCCGTCAGGTTCGCGACGTTGTTTCGGAAAGGGGACGGGTCTTGTGCCGGAGATCGGCGCCACTCCGTACATTCCCCGTCAACTGCCTTCGGTGTGATGACCAACCTTTCAGTGAACCCCGCCGACACCACCAGCTCCTCTGACGTTGCCGATGCAACGTCGGAGGAGCCGAGTCTCTGGCGCGCCTGGCTGCCACCGGTGGCGATGTTGCTGCTGTTGAGCGTGGCGTTGTTCGTGGTGCATCACGAGCTCGCCGGGACGGGATACGCCCACCTTCGCGAATCGCTGCGAGCCATTCCCGCTGTATCCCTCCAGCGGGCGGCTGCTCTCACCGTGTTGTCGTACCTGCTGCTGTGTGGCTACGACCTCCTGGCGCTGCGTTACGTGGGCATCGCCTTGGGGTTGGCCCGAGCGGCCATGACATCACTGCTGGCCTATTCCCTCAGCCAGACACTGGGCTTCGCGCTGCTCACGGGTGGTGCGGTACGGGTGCGCTTCTGGAGCACGTGGGGGCTTTCCACGCAGCAGATCGCGCAGGCCGCGGGCTTTGTGAGTGCGACGTTTGTGGTGGGCGTGCTGTCGGTGTGTGGCATTGCTCTCACACTGGAAAGCCGGGCCATGCTCGAGGTGCTGCGCGTGCCGGTGCTGCTCGCACGGGTCCTCGGTGTGTCCCTGCTGGTATTGGTGGGCAGTTACATCGCGTGGGCTGCACTGCGCGCCCGATCGGAGCTCGTGGTGCGTGGATGGCGGATCCCTGTGCCACCACCGACACTGGCCGCGTCGCAGGTGCTTCTGGCGTTCTGCGATTGGGGCGTGGCTGGTCTCGTGCTGTACATGTTGTTGCCCGTGGGACACGACCTGCCACTGCTGGCGTTTCTGGGCGTGTTTGTCCTCGCGCAATTCGTGGCGGTGGTCAGCCATGTGCCTGGTGGGCTCGGGGTGTTCGAGTCGGTGATGCTGGTGGCGCTGCGTGGTGTGGCACCGCCGGCGCAATTGCTGGCCATGCTACTGGCCTATCGCGTGGTGTACTACTTCGTGCCGTTCACGCTGGGGCTCGTGACACTCGCTGCGGTGGAGGTGCGACAGCACCGGGCGCGTGTGCCCGAGCTGCTGGGCACGGTGTCGTCGACTGCCGCGTCGGTGTTTGGTGGAGCAACGCGGTTGGCCGTCATGCTGCAGCCGTTGCTGCCCACGGCGATCGGGCTCAGCACCTTTGTGGGTGGCGCGCTGTTGCTCTTTTCTGGCGCGACACCGGCCGCACATGGCCGCGTGCGGGCGCTCACCGCGGTACTACCGCTCGGCCTCGTGGAGTTCAGTCACTTCACCGCCAGTCTTGCCGGTGTGGGACTGATGGTGCTGGGTGCCGCATTGCGCCGTCGTCTCGATGCGGCGTGGGGCGCGACGGTGGTGGTGCTGGCGCTCGGTATTGCCACGTCGCTGCTCAAGGGGCTCGACTGGGAAGAAGCGTCGGTGCTGGGCGTGGTGCTGCTGGCGGTGGTCGCGTCCCGTCGGGCGTTCTACCGCCCCACGGCACTGACCACGAACCTGCTCACGCCGGGCTGGATGGTCGCCGTGATCGGCGTGGTGGGGGCGAGCATCTGGCTGGGCTTCTTCGCCTATCGCCGAGTCGACTTCTCGAACGACTTGTGGTGGGAGTTCGCTGCGCGTGGCAATGCGCCACGGTTCCTGCGGGCCAGCGCGGGCACGATCGTGGCGGTGCTCACGGTGGGTCTATGGCGTCTGTTCCGGCCGGCGACGCATCGACCGGAACCGCCAACGGAGACTGAGCTCGCACAGGCACATGTTGTCGTTCAACAGGTGCCTGAATGCACCCCAGCCCTGGCACTGCTGGGCGACAAGGCGCTGCTGTTCTCCGACGACGCCGAGGCATTTGTGATGTACGGTGTGTCAGGGCGGAGCTGGATTGCGATGGGCGATCCGGTGGGCGTTGGCGTGCGGCAGTCCGATGTCGCATGGCGGTTTCGCGAAGAGGCCGACTCACATGGTGCATGGCCGGTGTTTTACCAGGTCACGCCACAGCGACTGCCGCTGTACATCGATCTTGGGCTGACGCTGCTCAAGTTGGGCGAAGAGGCGGTGGTGCCACTCGAGGGTTTCTCACTCGATGGTGGCGACCGCAAATGGATGCGTCGCGTCATCAAGGACGCCGACAAGGCACATCTCGAGTTCGTGGTGGTGCCGCCTTCGGACGTGCCACCACTGTTGCCCGAGTTGCGCCGCATCTCCGACGATTGGCTGGGCGGAAAGACCACGCGCGAGAAGGGTTTTTCACTGGGTCGATTCGACGAGCGCTACCTGTCGCACTTTCCGACTGCGCTCATTCGGGAGCGCAGCAGCGATGGGTCACGCATCGTGGCGTTTGCCAACATCTGGGCGGGTGCGCCGGGTGGAGAGGTGTCGCCCGATCTCATGCGTCGCACCGCCGATGCACCGCGTGGCACCATGGACCTGTTGTTCGTGCAGTTGTTGCTGTGGGGACAGGCGCAGGGCTATCGGAGTGCCAATCTGGGCATGACGCCGCTGGCGGGTCTCATGGATCCGGCCTTGGCGCGCCCGGAGTTGGCACCGCTGTGGGCGCGCGCGGGCACGTTCCTGTACGGCCGCGGAGAATCGTTCTACAACTTTCAGGGGCTGCGCGCGTTCAAGGAAAAGTTCTCGCCGGTGTGGGAGCCACGTTATCTGGCGTCACCTGGCGGCATCGCGCTGCCGCGGGTGCTGGCCAATGTGGCCACACTCATCGCCGGCGGCGTGGGCGGCATCGTACACAAGTAGAGCGTGGCGCGTCTGGTCGCCGCGCCGGATCCATCGCCGAATCACGGCGCAAACACCACAGCGAGCCGACCGGTGGGGGAACCGATCGACTCGCCGTGGTCAGCGTCTGCGCTCGCTTTCGCATTCGCTGTTTGTGCTTCGTTGTTCGTACTTCGCTGGCGTACGTCGTTGTTCGTACTTCGCTGGATGAGACGCTCGCGTGGTGCCGTGCCCGCGTGTTACGGCTTCTTGCCGGCGGGCTTGGCCGGCGCGTGCTTGGTGCTGTCATGACTGGGCTTGCCGGCCGGCGCAGCGGCAGTGCCGGGCGCGGCGTGCTTGGTGGAGTCATGAGCAGCCGGCTTGGCCGGTGCAGTCTTGGCGGGCGGCTTGGCGGCAGGCGTCTCGTGCTTGGCAGGCTGCTGCGCGCCGGCGACAGTGGCAAACGCGAGGGCGACGAGGGATGCAGTTGCGCGGACGACCGACATATGCTCTCCTGAAGTCTTCGATGGCGCCTCTGCAGGGGAACCGGTCAACCGGCCGGGCTCCGCAGATGGTGCGACCGCAAGTTGTATCCCCCAACCTGAACGACAGGTAACGACTTTCGTCCCATGCGCATTCTGCTCGCGGAAGACGATACCCGGCTGCACGACCTGCTGGCCCGCGCACTGCGGGAGCGGGCGTTCGCCGTGGATGTGGTGGTGGATGGTGAGGCCGCCATCATCGAGGCGGCGGTCAATGACTACGACGCCATCATTCTCGACGTGACCATGCCCCGTCGTTCGGGGCTCGAGGTGTGCGCCGAGCTGCGCAAGCGGGGGAAGCGCACGCCCATCCTGATGCTGACGGCGCGTGATGCACTCACCGATCGTGTGGCTGGGCTCGATGCCGGCGCCGATGACTATCTCGTGAAGCCGTTCGAACTGGATGAGTTGCTGGCGCGATTGCGGGCCATCATGCGACGTGGTCCGGTGTTGCAGGACGAACGCATCGTGGTGGGCGATCTCGTGGTGGACACCCGGGCACAGCAAGCGATGCGTGCTGGACAGCCACTGAATCTCACAACGCGCGAGTACACGTTGCTGGCCTACCTGGCACGGCAGGCGGGCCGAGTGGTCGGGCGGGCTGAGCTCACCGACCATGTCTGGGACGCCAATCATGATCCGGCATCCAATGCACTCGAGGTGTACATCGGACGGGTGCGCAAGAAGCTCGAGAGCGTGAACGAGGTGCCGCTGCTGCACACGCGGCGGGGCGCGGGCTATCTGCTCTCGGCGGATGTCACCGACTGACATGGCAGCCGTCGTATCGTCTGACAGACAGTCCGGGCGCGGGTGGTCCATTCGGACACGACTCACGCTGTGGTACACCGCGGCGCTGGGCGTGCTGCTGGTGGTGATGGGCAGTGCCACGTATGCGGTGCTCAAACGTGTCACCCGCGCGGACAGCGATGCGTATCTCACCGACACGGCCGATGCCGTCGCGGCGTCTCTGCAGCTGGCATTGGCCGGTGTGCCGGAGGCGTTCACTGCGGACTCGCTGGCGCCGCGCTGGGCGGCCGATCGCACGCTCGAGAATCACCGCTTCCGCGACATCGGTGTGGCCATCTTTCAGGCGCGATCGGTGGACGCGAACGGACCGGTGCTGCACCTGCTGGCCGTCGACACCACGTCGAGCGCGACGCGCTACTTCGGAGGCGCCGCAGGATGGCAGCTCGCCAGCACCTCAGCAGTGCGCGCACTGGCGCTCATGGACACCGACGTGGTGACGCTCGATCCGCATCGTGAGCGGGTGGTGTCCATGCCGGTGTCCACAAGGCGCGGGTTGTTTGTTGTGGCGGTGAGCCAGTCGTTGGCGGCGCGTGACGCATTCTTCACCCGCGTGCGACAGACGATGCTGGTGGGCTTGCCCATCGCACTGCTGCTGGCCATGGCCGGTGGACTCGGGCTGGCGGCGGCCAGCCTCAGGCCGGTGGACGCCATGCGTGCACAGGCCGAGCAGATCACGGCGAGCAACCTGCACGAGCGGCTGCCCGTGCCGCCAACGGAAGACGAGCTCTCACGCCTGTCCCGCACGTTCAACGATCTACTGAATCGTGTGGAGGATGCGTTCGAGCAGCGTCGCCGCTTCACGGCCGATGCGTCTCACGAACTGCGCACGCCCGTGGCAATCGTGATTGGGGAGAGTGAACTGGCGTTGAGCACCGATCGTTCGCCCGATCAGTACCGGTCGGCGCTGCGCATCATTCATGGCGAAGCGCGTCGACTGTCGTCCATCGTGGGGGACCTGTTCCTCTTGGCGCGACGTGATGCGGCCGAACAGGCGATCGATCCGGTGCCGCTCTTCCTCGAAGAACTCGTGGGCGATTGTGTGGACGCCATCGGCAGCATTGCGCGGGCCAAGGGCATCACGCTGGAGTTTTCGCCCATGAGTGAGGTGCCCTGTACCGGCGACGACAAGATGTTGCGGCGCGTGGTCATGAACCTGCTCGACAATGCCATCAAGTACACGCCGACTGGCGGACGCATTCGTGCCGAAGCGGAGCCGCGTCCCGGAGGTGGTGCGGTGATTCGGGTGTCCGACACTGGTGTCGGCATTGCCGAGGAGCACCAGCCGCGCATCTTCGACCGGTTCTATCGTGTGCAGCACACGACCGATCGATCGGGGCTGCCGGATGCGTCCGGTGCAGGGCTCGGGCTGCCGATCGCCGCGTGGATTGCGCAGGCGCACGGCGGTTCGCTGCGGCTCGTGCGCAGCGATGCGAATGGCAGCGTGTTCGAGTTGGTGCTTCCGGGGAGATTGGCCTAGTCGGCTGGGACAGCGGGGGGAACACAGATCACGCAGAAACAGAGCAGATAGCACCGATACAACAAAAGAGAACTGAAACAGCCAGGTTGAGTTGGTTTTGCATTTGGTAGGCCGTATCTGTGCTCTATCTGCTTTGTTTCTGTCTCATCTGCGTTCCCCCCGCTGTTCAAAAAGTCGGCCCACCGAACCAAAGTCCGGTGGGCCGATTCCTTGTCAGCAGTTCGCGCGATCAGCGACCGCAGGTGGGCATGGTCGGATCAGGTCCCGCGATGGCCGGCTTGTTGGGGCGGTTTGCGATCGCGGTCATGACTTCGTGCACGAAGCGGCCGAGGCGCGCTGAATGGTCGTAGTCGATGTACTGCGGCTCGTCGGTGTGCTGGTGATAGTCGATGGCGTAGCCGAGTGACATGTACACGGTGGGGATGTCCTTGCGGACGTAGTTCACCTGGTCACTGCGGCAGAAGCGATTGAGCGGATTGGCGGGCACGTCCCAGCTCTTGTCGATCGCCATCGGTTCCTTGCTGTTGGAATTCACCGAGTCGATCATGTCGCCGAATTCACGCGACAGGCGGCGCGCACCGAGCATCTGCACGGAGTTGGGACCACCGTACTTCACCTGCCAGTTCTTGCCCTTGCCCACCATGTCCATGTTGTGGGCCGCGACGATCTTGTCGAGCGGGATCGTCGGGTTGTCGGTGAACCAGCGCGAGCCAAGCAGGCCACCTTCTTCGCCCTGGTGCGACACGAAGATGATCGAACGCTTCGGCTTCTCCTTCGCGAACTTCTCGGCGATCTCGAGCAGCACCACCGTGCCCGAGCCGTCATCGTCGGCGCCGTTCATGATGGAGTCGCGGCGCGGCGCGCGAATGCTGCGCGCGTGGGCGATCAGCGAGTCGATCTTCTTCTGCTGCTCGGGCGACGGCGTGCACACCGGGTCGTTCGCACCCTGGCGGCGCACGACCATGTTGTAGGCACGCACCGAGTCGTGGTCGACCACCACCGGGTTCACCCCCACGTGATCGTTGTGCGCGCCCACCAGCACGTATTCGGCGCCGATGGTCGGATCGGAGCCCGGGAGCACCGCCACGACGTTGCGCGCCGGGTGCGGCGACACACGCCAGCGATGCTGCCACGAGGCGCTCACCGGCTGGCCGGCGGTGCCCACGGTGACCTGATCGATGGACTTGCCGAAGAGCTGCTCAGCGACGGCACGCGAGATGGATGCACCCGCCGGCGCGGACGCGTTGAGCGGCGAGGCCGGACGCATACCCATCGGCTGCGCGAAAGACGCATTGATGGCCGTCTGCTGCATTTCGTCGAGGCCGATGATCAGCACAGCGGCAGCGCCGACGGCCTGTGCGCGCGAGTCACGCACTGCGGTGGCAGCGACCGGCCGGCGAGCCGGCGGGGCGCTGGGATTGGCACGCTGACGCGCCTCCTCGGCGATGGCAGCATTGGCACCGAACTTGTCTGGCACATCCACGCAGCTCACGAAACTGGCCGGTGCGCCGCTGCTGGCCGCCACGGCGCGCATGGCCGGCGACGCGGTGAACACGAGCACCTTGCCACGCATCGCGGCCGCGTCGAGCATCACGGTGGTGTCGCCCCACTGACCGGCAAATACGGCGGGCACGTTCTGGATGGACACCGACGAACCCACGCCGTTGGCGGCGGTGGGTACGGTGGGCACCCACTGCGTACGGCGTGAAAGCGCCTTGCCACCTACTGAGAGGGTCGCGCTGGCGCTGTCGATGCCGATGGGGCCAAAGGGGAGCGTCTGGAAGAACGTGCCGCTGTCGCCCATTGGCTTGAGACCCATGCGCTTGAACTCGCGCGCGATGTATTCCGTGCCCACCCAGTTGCCGCGCTCACCGATGCGGCGGCCCGACATGGAATCGTCGGCGAACTGGTAGAGGCGGGTGCGCAGGTCATTGGCCGTGATGGCCGACTCGGTGGGGCGGGGCGCCCACTTGGCCGGGCCTTCGTCCGACCAGACGGTGCGGCCGGACTTGGCAGGTGCGCCCTTCGAGGGCACGGCAGTGGCGGGCGACGGGCGGTTCTGCGCGGGCAGGACCGTGGCCGCACCGGTGGTGGCGGTCATCAGCACCGCCGCCAGGAGGACTCGGGACACAGGGATCACCGGTAGGGAAGTCATGTGACGGCGGACGTCCGTCGCCCGCCACCCTGCAAAATACGCGACGCCGGCAGGCCCTGCTGGGTCCTGTGATGTCGCCCCCAGGCATAGTTTGCGGCATGCTGCACCTCTGGTCGTCCGCCAGCTACGCCATCACGCTCCCCGACGGGCACCGGTTTCCGATGTCCAAGTACCAGCTGCTGCGCGAGGCGGTACTGGCCGAGGGGTTGGTACCACCGGAGCGGATGCATGACCCCGAGCGGGCGTCGGAGGAGGATTTGCTGCGGGTGCACACGGCCCAGTACGTGGAGCAGATCCGCGAGGGCACACTGCCGCCGGCTGAACAGCGGCGCATTGGCTTGCCGTGGAGCCCGTCGTTCGTGGAGCGCGCCTACCGGGTGGTGCAGGGCACCATCGAGGCGAGTGCCTGCGCCCTGCGGGAAGGACTGGCCATGAACCTGGCGGGTGGCACGCACCACGCCTTTCCCGACCGCGGTGAGGGGTTCTGCACGTTCAACGACGTGGCCGTGGCCGTGCGGCGTCTCCAGGCTGCGGGAGAGGTGGAGCGGGTGGCCATTGTCGACCTGGATGTGCATCAGGGGAATGGCACGCACGGCTGCTTCGCGGGCGATGAGCGGGTGTTCTGCTTCAGCATGCACGGCGCCAAGAACTTCCCGTTTCACAAGGTGCCCGGCACGCTGGACGTGGAGCTCGAGGACGGCACGGGCGACGAGACGTATCTGGCGCTGCTGCAGGAGCACCTGCCCGACGTGTTGCGGCGTGCACGTCCCGATCTGGTGGTGTACCTGTCGGGCGCCGACCCGCACGAGGGAGACCGTTTGGGGCGCCTGTCGCTGACCTTCGAAGGGCTCAAGGCGCGCGATCGGTATGTGATCGCCAGCTGCCGCGAAGTGGGGCTGCCGGTGTGCGTGACCATGTCGGGTGGCTACGGCCGGAACATCGAGGACACGGTGGCGGTGCATGTCAACACGGTCCGCGTGCTGTCCGCCTATGCCGACGAGCTGTCTGCCCGATAGGGCTCGTTGTTGACGTGAAATCGCCCTGTTCGGCGCGTACCTTTCCGGGGACCGACTTCCCCGCTTACCGGAGCATTGCATGAACCGCCCCACTTCGCGACGTGTCGCTGCGGCTGTCGCT
>NZ_DASWXE010000128.1:0-14577 GCF_036405635.1 Gemmatimonas sp.
GCAGGTCGTACAGCAGCTCTTCGATGCGCTGTGTCGCAATGGGGTCGAGCGATGCCGTGGGTTCATCGAGCAGCAGCACGTCCGGATTGACAGCCAGCGCGCGGGCAATGCACAGGCGTTGCTGCTGACCCCCCGACAAAGCCATGGCACTGCCGTGCAAACGGTCGGCCACTTCGCGCCACAACCCAGCGCGTTCGAGGGCATCCTCCACCGCGTGCTCGAGTGCGGCGCGCGAGGTACCCGGCCGGCCCACCCGTACACCCGCGGCGACATTGTCGAAGATGGACTGCGTGACGAACGGCGTCGGATATTGGAATACCATGCCGATGCGCTGGCGGAGTGCGCTCACGTCGGTGCCGTGGGCGTAGACATCGGTCAGGCGCTGCGGCTCGCAGAGCGAGACATGACCACGCACCCAGGCATTGGCATCACGCTCATGCAGGCGGTTGATGCACCGGAGCGCCGTGGACTTGCCGCACCCTGACGGACCAATCAGGGCGGTGACGCGACCCGGTTCGGCGGTGAGCGACATGCCATACAGCACATTGCGCGGGCCAAATCCGGCACTGAGGCGCTCGATCCGCACGGCGGGTGGTTGCGGCTTCACCGAGGCCCCAGCCGTGTTCTCGCGGGCTTCAGCCATTGGTGGATCTGCTGCCGCGGACGGTGGCGAAGAGGCGCGCCCGGGCACGCAATACGGCACGGGTGCCGAGTCCGATGCCGGCGACGAGCAGCAGCAACAGCAAAGCACCAGCCCATGCATGTCCGCGCCATTCCTCATACGGGCTTTGCGCGTAGGCATAGATCTGCAGCGGCAGGGCTGCGATGGGGCGTGACGGGTCGAGCGACCAGAACGGATTGCCGAACGCCGTGAAGAGCAGGGGTGCCGTTTCGCCGGCCACGCGCGCGAGCGCCACAAAGATGGACGTGACGACGCCGGGCATCGCCGTGCGCAATACGATGGCCAGCGCGGTGCGCCACTGTGGGTAGCCTAGTGCCAGAGCGGCCTCGGCCAGTGAGGCGGGCACCAGGCGCACCATCTCCTCTGTTGCGCGCGTGACCAGCGGGATGACGAGCAGGCCAAGGGCAACACCGCCGGCCCACGCCGAGAAGTGTCCAGCGGGACGTACGATCAGTTCCCACGCCACAATGCCCATGACGATGGATGGCAAGCCACCGAGCACATCGGCGAGCAAGCGCACCAGACGGGCAAAGCGTGTAGTGCCGTGTTCGGACAGGTGCAGGCCGGCGCCGATGCCCACGGGCACGGCGATACCCAAGGCGATGATCACGAGCAGTGCCGAGCCGGCGATACCGTTGGCCACACCGCCGCCGCGCACACCCGGAGGCGCGGGCACTCGGGTGAGGAAAGTCGGCGTGATTTGTCCGATGCCGTGCACCACGAGATGCGCGAGGATCAACAGCAGGGGCAGCAACGCCACGATACCCGCCGTCCAGGCGAGGGCGGTCATGAGCAGACCGTGACGACGACGTTGCGCGCCGAGGCGCACGTGTTCGCTGATGGTACCCGGCTTCATGCGAGGTCACCCCGGTTGCTCTGCCCGACACCCGTCACGAGCATGCGCGCCAGCAGGTTCACCACCAGCGTCACCACGAGTAGCAGCAATGCAACCGCCATCAACGCAGAGAGGTGTGTGGCGTCGGAGGCTTCGGCAAACTCATTGGCCAGCATGGCGGCCATGGTGTAGGCCGGTGCGAACAGCGAGTCGGGAATCGCGTGGCGATTGCCGATCACCATGGTGACGGCCATCGTCTCACCGAGTGCGCGACCCAGCCCCAGGATGACGCCGCCAAACAGGCCCGTTCGTGCAGCGGGGAAGACCGCATCGCGAATCATCTCCCATCGCGTGGCACCGAGTGCCAGCGCGGCTTCGCGCTGGGCGCGGGGCACGGCGAGAATCACATCGCGACTGACGCTCGCGATGTAGGGCAGCACCATGATTGCCAGAATGAGCGAGGCCGCCAGCAGGCTGGGGCCATATGCGGGACCACCGAGACCGGGGATCCACGACAGGTGTGCGATCGTCCACGGCATCACCATCGCGCGCAGGAATGGCACGAGGATGAAGATGCCCCACAATCCGTATACCACCGACGGAATCGCGGCGAGCAGATTCACCAGGAACGACAGCGGTTCACGCAGCGGGCGCGGCGCGATTTCGGTGGACAGCAGCGCGACGCCGATGCCCAGCGGGGCCGCGATGGCGAGCGCGATGGCGGAGGAGAGCAACGTGCCGGCAATCAGTGGGGCGGCACCGAAGCGGTGGTGCGGCACATCCCACGTCGAATCGGTGAACAGCGTGCCGATGGACGTGGCGAGTGTCGGCCAGGCACCAATCAGCAGCACACCACCAAGCAACAGGAGCACCGCCGGAATTGCGGCGGCGCAGCAGGCGGTCAGGGTCTGATAGAGCCGGTCGGCCGAGCGGGTGGGCATCACCTCAAAGCTAGGGGCGTGTCACCGACGGCGAGAGCAGTTCTTCCACCTGATCGACCACGCGCGTGGCGGCATCGGAGGGCAGGGGCACATAGCCCAGGGTGGAGGCCAGGTCGCCGTTTTCCAGTAGCGCCCAGCGCAGGAACGAGGCGAGCTGCTGTGACTTGACCGGTCCGATGGCATCCGGCGCGATCAGCATCCAGGTAAACGACGCAATCGGGTACGACTGCGCACCGGGCGCGTCCACCAGGGACATACGGAGGTCGGTCGCCGATGTGCGCTCGGAGGCGAGGCGATCGAGTACGCTGGTGGCGGCGGTGGCGATCTCGAAGGGCATGGGCGATACGAAACGACCGGCCTGATTGCGGATATGCGCCACCGGCAAGCGATTTTGCCGCGCGTAGACGACCTCGAGATAGCCGATGGCGCCTGGCATCTGCTTCACCTGTCCAGCGACGCCTTCATTGCCCTTGCCGCCAATGCCGGCGGGCCAGGGCACTTCCTTGCCGCGACCCGGTCCTGCGGCCCATGGGGGGCTCACCGTGGTGAGGTAGTCGCTGAAGATGTACGACGTGCCGCTGCCATCGGCGCGATGCACCACGAGGATGTCCGTCGCGGGCAGCGCCACCTTGGGGTTGAGCGCAGCCAGTCGCGCGTCATTCCACTTGGTGAGCTTGCCGAGAAAGATGTCGGCGATGACGTCCGCACTGAGGTTGAGCGGACGGGTGAGCTCGGGGAGGTTGTACGTGATCGCGACGGCGCCGACGACGGTGGGGATGTGCAGGATGCGCATCTTCGCCGCGGCGAGTTCGGTGTCCGTCATCGGGACATCGGTTGCCCCAAAGTCGACCGTGCGCGCGACCACTTGCCGGATGCCCGCGCCGGAACCGATGGACTGATAGTTGATGCGGGTGTTCGATGTCTTGGCGTACTCGTTGAACCAGCGCGCATACAGCGGATAGGGAAACGTCGCGCCGGCGCCGGTGATGTCCACGCGGGTCGACGTCATCACGTTGCCCTGGTCCGCGCCTGCCGAATCGGCGCGCTGCGACGACGGACGATCACCAGCGCAGGCGGCGGCCATGCACAGCAGGAGCGCGCCGCCGAGGGCGCTACGGCAGGCCACCCGAGAGGGCGCAAACGAGAGCATGATCAGATCCGGTTGGCGAATCCCATGAACTTGAAGCGGCCGTCACGTTCGATGACGCTGCCGAACAGGTTGCCTTCGAGCGGGGCTTTGCCGGGTGCGACGAAGCGCACTTCGCAACGCGTGTGCAAGAGATTGCGTCCTGCGGTGTCGGGTGCCGAAGGGCAACGCAGCTTGCTCACGGCAATGGTGCTACCACTCAGCCGATTCACCAGCTGCCGCGCGCCCTTGTCGGACGAGGCCAGGATCTGCCCCCACAACAATTCCGGTGGCGCCTCGTAGGGCGGCTTGCTCATGGGGGAATCGGGATAGTACAGGTACGCAAACTCCTGCCGGTTGAGCACCATCGCATTGAGATCGGTGGTGTCGTTCGTGCTGACGGCGTGCGCCAGTCGCGCGACGAGCTGTTCGAGCGACGCACTCGCGTGTTGCAGCGAATCCACCGCCGGCAAGTCGGTGCGGAAGCGGCGCACATGCTCCTCGATGGGCAGGATCGAGTCGACCACACCACCGGCAGCGACGACCTCCTTCACGTGATCGGCCTGGTCCTTTGCTGCCTGTTCATCGGGCGTGAGCTCGGGCGAGGAGCAGGCGGTAGCGACGGCGATCAGTGGGGCGATCAACGCGGCCCTGGCGGTCGTGCGGAGAGTACTGGAGAAGAAACGCATCTATTGGCTCATCGGTGTTGATACCGCTGGTAATGCTGCACGAACGGCCGGTGCCCGTAGATGGGAACCGGCCGTTCGGACTGCAGAAAATTACATCGGATCTGGAGAAGCCGTGCTGTCGGAACCGGAATGCCATCTGGAGCATCCCGGTTCACGACCATGCACTATGCCTTAGTTGCGGGCGTAGCTCGTCCAGTTGGCCCACCACTTCGCGCCGGACGGCGCGGCGGCGCCGCGGTACGTCGTCGGCGTGATGAACGTGCCCGCACGGGCCGCGATGCGCGGATCGGCAGCAAAGGTGCTCAGGCCACCCGTAGCGATCGGCGAGCTGGCGGCAGGCGTCCAATCGAAGTTGGCGCCCGTCGTCGTGGCCGAACCGGCCGGGAGCGACGTGAAGAGGCTGGCGGCGGTCACAGCAGCCGCAGCGACTTCGTTGGTCTGGCCACGGCCCGTGAAGGCCGATTCCTGACCGAAGTTCGTGCCGGTCGGATCGAACACCACACCGCCGTTCTGCGAGCCGTTCTCGGCGAGGTAGTTGCTCTTGAAGATGAGCGAGTCGACGAGGAAACGGTTGTTCGTGGTCGAGTCACGCATCGAGATGGCCTGACGCGGCCAGCGCGCGATCACACCGTTGATGTAGTAGCCACCCGTACCGCGGCGGAGGACCACACCCACACCGCCGTTCGCCGGCGTCGTCTGCGTGCCACCCACGCCGATCAGCGTGTAGTTGGCCATCACGTTCATGTTCCACAGGCCATCAGCCTGACCCGAGCTCTGCGCGTTGCCGCCGGCCGGGGCCGTGCAACCACCACCGTTGCAACCGTCAACTTCGAAGCCCTGCGGGTCAGCCGACACGGCACCTGCGCCAGCGCGTGGCGTGATGTACGTGGACTGGTAGGCGATCAGGAACTGGTTACGGCCACGGTAGCCTTCTGACGTGTCGAAGTGGTCGTCGCCCGACTCGTAGGAGATCAGGTACTTGCCGTCCACCGTGCCACCGAACCACTCGAACGAGTCATCGAGGCCAGCCACCGACTGCAGGTATTCGAACGTCGTGCCGCTGCCCACTGCGGCGAACGTGAACGAGTTGAGTTCGGCGTCCGGCAGCGTCGCATAGCCGGCGAACTCGACGCGCACATAGCGCAGCGTGCCGCTGTTGTCGGCGTCATTCGTGCCACCCGTGTAGACCACACCAGCCGGGTTCGCACCAACCACCGAGCCATCCGAACCTTCGACGATGATGTTGCCCGTGCGGTTGTTGCGCGCGTTGCCGACGATGATCAGACCGCCCCAGTCACCGGGCGAGCGGTTGCCAGCGCTACGCTGCGACGTCATCACGATCGGCGCCGCTTCGGTGCCGTTCGCCACGATGCGGGCGCCACGCAGGACGAACAGCGCCGAGCCGAGGGCCGTGGTGTCACCGACGATCTTGGTGCCGGCGTTCACGGTCAGCGTCGCGCCGCTGTTCACGTACACGAAGCCACGGAGTACGTAGTTCGTGTCCGCCGTCAGCGTGCGGTTGGCGGCGATGGAGCCGCTCAGCGTCACCGACGGGTTCGCGGCGACCGCGTACGCCACCGACGCGGTGGTCGTGCCACCTGCCGTGACGTTGGCCGGCGAGCCCGTCACCGTGCCCGTGTAGCGCACGTTGTTGTTCGTCACGGCAGCCGCCGTCACGGTGTAGCTGCCCGTCGGGACGGTCGCCGTGCTCGTGGCGGTGCGGGCCTGGTTGTAGTTGTTCGGGCCCGTGATCGTCACCGCGCCATTCACACCAGCCGGAAGGCCGGTCACGTTCACCGTCAGCGTGCCCGTGGTCGGCGCCGCGGCCGTGTAGGTCACTGTCACTGCCGTCGAGCCACCCGCCGTGACCGTCGCCGGCGAACCGGTGACCGTCGCGTTGTACGTCACACTGCTCGCCGTCACGGCGGCCGCAGCCACCGTGTAGGTGCCGGCCGGAACGGACGCCGACGTGGAAGCGGTTGCGGTCTGGTTGTAGTTGCTCGGACCGGTGATCGTCACGGCCGCGTTGGTGCCGGCAGGAAGCCCGCTCACGTTGACGGCCAGCGTGCCGGTGGTCGGCTGCACTGGATCGTCGTCGTCGCTGCAGGCCGCGAGGGCGCCCATGGCCAGGAAGGCCACTGCCATGGCGCGGAGGCGCACGAAAGAAGTCATCTGCATGTCGAGAGAGTGAGTGAAATGGCGCGGACAACGGGAGTCATCCGCTGCAAGCGAAAGAACGCGAGACATTGTGCCGTCAACGTCATGGCCCGGTCACGGTTGTGTCACCGTGCCGGGCCATGCGTTCCATCTCGTGATATGACGCACCTGCACACGCAACAGGCCGCTGCAACTGCGCGTGCGAGCGCAGCCGCAGCGGCCTGTGTGTTACTGACGCCAGGAGAAGCCCATCGAGAAGTTGCGACCGGCGTTGTAGCCTTCGCGCTCGAGGTTGCCCTGCATGAAACGATAGCGTGCGTCGAGGATGTTGCGTGCATCGACGCGGCCCGTGAGGCTGCCCAGCACCGGGAAGCGCAGCGACAGGTCCACCACATGACGCGGCATTTCCACGATGTTCGGCAGCGGGAGCACGCCGGCAGCGTAGATGCGCTCACCCACCACATTGTAGAGCACCGTGGCGTTCGTGCTGCCGCTGAGGTTCGAGTACGAGAGACCGGCGTTCACCACATACGGCGCCTGACCCACGAGGCGGCGCGTCTTGTCGGTCACCGTCAGGCCCTGCAGCGTGTCGAGATCAACCGACGACCGCATGAGCGTCACGTTGCTGAACGCGGTGAACGGAGCGGCCCACTCGCCGAACATGGCCAGCGACTTCCGGGCTTCGAGTTCCACGCCGAGGTTGACGGCCTGCAGCGCGTTCTGGAAGCGCGCCTGATACGCTCCCGACGTGGCCGACTCGACGCGCTCGATCGGACGATCAAAACGCTTCGCGAACACGCCGATGCTAAACACTTCGCCCGGCGTCGGGAACGCTTCCCAGCGCAGGTCGTAGTTGTCGATCAGCGAGCGCACCAGCTTGTCGTTACCCGTGACCGAGACGCCACCGAGCACGTCGCGGAACGTCACCGGTGCCAGTTCACGGTATTCCGGGCGAGCCAGCGTGCGCGTGATACCGAAGCGCAGGTTCTGGTTTTCCGTGAGCTTCGTGTTGAGCAGCAGCGAGGGCAGCACATCGGTGTTGTTCAGATCTGCCACTGCCGTGAAGCCACCCTGCGTGCTCGACTGCACGTTGATGTCGGCCTGTTCCACACGGGCGCCGGCAATCACCCGCACGCGGCTGCCGATGCCCCAATCCGTCATGAGGTAGCCGGCCGTGGTACGGTCGGTGGCTGTGTACGAGCCGGCCTGACCGATCGGCTGGACATTGATCAGCGAGCAGTTGCCACATGCCTGAGCCGCACCGAAGATCACATCGGGCGTTTGGGTGCGCACACTTTCGTCGGCGCGTGAGAGGAACGCGTAGATGGGCGCCTGGGCGGTGCGATCGGTGGACCGCATGTAGGCGCCGAACTTGACGACGTTCTGGTTCGCAATCGCACCGATGTTCATCGTGTGATCGAACTGCACCGTCGCGTTGTTTTCCTGCAGGTCGAAGTACAGACGGCGCGCGCCATCGAGCGACGAGAGCAGCGAATACTTGCCGGTGCCATCACGCGAATAGACGATGTCGGAACGATCCGGTTCCTTGCGCGAGGTGTTCGCGTAGGTGGCCGACCAGGCCGTCTTGTTGCGCTCACCGAGCTGGTGCTCACCCTGCAGGTTGGCCGTGGCCACACCACGCTCCACATACCGCAGCGTGGTACGGGCAATGCTGTCGGCCAGGTTTTCGTCGAAGCCGCGATCCATGCGTGCTTCGTTGTCAGCGCTTCGCGTGGCCGTGGTGTTGAGCGAGAATCGATTGCCCTTGCCCACGATCGTGGAGAAGTTCGCAATGCCGCCCCACTGGATGCTCGAGCGACCGGTCTGACCTTCCACCTGCGTCAGGGGAACGACGGTGTTGTTCGGGCCCTGATTGCCCACCGCGAAGCGCTCATTGGCGCGCACTTCTTCCGAGTAGCCGTAGTTCGCGCTCAGCACGTAGCCGATGCGACGGCCCAGAATGGTGTTGCCGCCCGTGGACGCACCAAAGGAACCGTTCATGCCACCCGCGCGCGGCGTCGCATTCCAGACGTTGCGCTGCTCCAGCGCCATCTGGTTGTACGTCGCCTGCGAGATGTTGGACATGAAGTTGGCCTGCGAGATCGCCGACGGAATGCGGCGCGAGCTCGACGCCATGCCGAACAGTTCACCACCGGCGCGCGGTGCGAACGGCAGCACCTGGCCGCGCACCGACGTGTTGGCGCCGAACGACGTGGTGTAGTTGATCTGGCGACGGGCCGGGAATTCACGCGTGCGGATGTTCACGTTGGCACCGGCGAAGTCACCTGGCTGGTCCGGCGTGAACGTCTTGCTCGTGGTCACATCCTGCAGCAGCCCGGCCGGGAACAGGTCGAGCGGCACCACCTTGCGCTCGGGCTCCGGGCTCGGGATGCGCGCACCGTTCAGCGACGCTGTGGTGTAGCGCTCGCCAAGACCACGCACCTGCAGATACTTGCCATCCTGCACCGTCACGCCGCTCACGCGCTGCGCCGCCTGCGCCGCATCGCTGTCCGGACTGCGTGCGATCTGCTCGGCCGTGATGGCGTTCACCACGTTCGTGGCGTTCTTCTGCTGGTTGAGGGCCTCCGATACCGTGCCCTTTTCCTTGGTGGCCGTGACGCTCACGGCGGCGAGCTGCACATCGGCGCTGGAGAGCGTGACGTCCTGCTCGATGGTGCCGTTGGCCGGTACGATCAGACCCGTGATCGTCTTCGGGCCGTAGCCGATGCGGCGCACCTGCAAGGTGACCGTGCCCGCAGGGATGCGGACGATGGTATAACGGCCGTCGATGCCGGACTGGATACCGAGTCCGGTGCCAACCACCTGAATCTGCGCGGCCGTGATACCCTGGCCGGTGGCCGCATCGAGAATGCGACCGGTGATGCGACCGTTCTGCGCGTCCGTTGCCGGAGCGGCCGCAGCGGCCTGTGCATGAACCAACGTGGGGACGACGGTGGTAACGACGGCGGCCGTGATCGCCAGCATCAGATGACGCGCAACACGGTGCAGTGCGTAAGCCTTGGTCCGCATGGGAGTACGTGGAGACAGAGGAGACAAGCAGCGCGACGCGATCGGTCGACCGACGTCGGATGCCCCAAAGCTCCGTGACTCAGGTTTCAAACAACGCACGGCTGTGCAACAACTGTGTCACAGCCGCCGGGGCTGGCTGGAAACACGGAACGCACCGGAAACGCGATGGCTCGCCCGTTTGCCCGACACTGGAACGGCTCCGTCACAATTCTGGTCGTCTCCTTCTGGTGCGGGCGATGCCCATGTGGTATAGTCGCGACCCTATGGTGCCCCCTGATCCGACGACCCATCGCCGGCGTGTCGCGTCGCCGCCGCCGACCGATCCCCAGACCCGGGCCGAGGCGCTCTCTGTGGCGGCCAAGGCCTTACGGGCTGCCGAGCACGTCTGTGTGCTGACCGGCGCCGGGATATCCGCTGAGAGCGGGATCCCGACATTCCGCGAGGCGCAGACCGGCCTGTGGGCAAAGTTTTCGCCCCAGGAGCTGGCCACGCCACAAGCGTTTTCGTCCCATCCGTCACGGGTGTGGCAGTGGTATGCGATGCGACGGGCCATGGTCAGGGCGGCCCAGCCCAATCCGGGGCATGCGGCACTGCTCAGCCTGGCGCTGCGCGTGGCGCACTGCACCATCATCACGCAGAACGTGGACGACCTGCACGAGCGGTCTGGTGTGCGGGAGCCCATTCGGCTGCACGGGTCGCTCATGCACATCCGGTGCAGTCAGGGGTGCGTCGGGAGCGTGCTCGCGCCGGAAGAGCCGACGGCGGAGGTACCCAAGTGCCCGCAGTGCGGTGCGCTGATGCGTCCGGACGTGGTGTGGTTTGGCGAGGGGCTGCCGATGGGACCATTCGGCGCGGCCCGCGACGCGGCGGTGGCGTGTGATGTGTTTCTGTCGGTGGGCACGTCCAACATCGTGGAGCCGGCGGCGTCGCTGCCGTGGATTTCCGCGACGCATGGGGCGACGGTCATCGTCGTGAATCCCACCATGGAAGGACAGCGCAAGGGACCGTCGATTCTGCCGATCGAAGGACCGGCGGGCGTGATGCTGCCGCGGCTGATTGCGGAGGCCTTTGCGGGCCGCCGTCCGCGGCGTCAGGCGGAGTAGGCCGACCCCGATTCTGCCTTGGGCAGCCAGGCCTGAATCGTCGTGCCCACCTGCAGCGTGCTCTCGGCACGCACCCGACCGCCGTGGGCTTCTGCCAGGTGGCGCACGATGGACAACCCCAGCCCCGTGCCACCGGCCTCGCGCGAACGGGCCGGGTCGGCGCGGTAGAAGCGCTCGAAGATGCGGGGCAGGTGTTCGGCGCCGATGCCCACACCCGTGTCACGCACGCCAATCCATACGCCGCCGTCTTCCGGCGACGCGAGCAAGGTGACGCTGCCAGTGGGCGTATGTCGCAACGCATTCTCGGCCAGGTTGGTGAGAATCTGCCTAGCGGCCGTGGGGTCGGCGTACAACCGCTCGGCGCCCGGTGCGATCTCGACGCGGAGCTCCACCCCTTTGGTGGCGGCGGGGCGCTCGAGCGGTGCCGTGATTTCGGCCGCCAGCGCAGCCACATCGAGTTCCGTGGGGTTGGGCAGCCAGCCACCTGATTCGATGCGCGACAGATCGAGCAGGTCGTCCACGATGCGCTGCATGCGGCGCACACTGGCTTCCATCATCTGCAGGAACTGCGTGCGCAACTCGGGTGGAAGTTCGGCGTCCTGCAGCGTCTCCACGAAGCCGCCGATCACGGTGAGCGGTGTGCGCAGTTCGTGTGATACGTTGGCCACGAAGTCGCGTCGCACGGCCTCGAGGCGGCGCACGGGCGTGAGATCGTACAACGCGAGCACCGCTCCACCATCGGGCAACGGACGGGCGGTCAGCGACAGCGTCCGATCATCCACGCGAATTTCGCTGGGCGCCGCGACCGTGCCGGCGAGCGCGCCGGCCAGTGCCTCGCGCAGCATACGATCACGCGGCAGGTAATCGGCGGGGAAGGGCACGGCGTCTTTGAGCCGCAGCAGCTGGCGTCCTGTTTCATTGATGCGTACGACGCGTTGACGCACATCCACTGCCGCCACGCCCTCGTTGAGCGATTCCGTGAGGGCGACGAGCAGCGCCTCTTCCGAATGCAGCAACTGCAGGCGCGCATCGAGCTGCTCGGCCAGACGACGCAGCGCGTCGGCCAGATCGCCGACTTCACCACCGGCGATCGCGTGTGATGGACGTTGCGTGAGGTCGCCCGCCGCGAGACCTCGTGCGACATCACGCAGCTCTTCGATCGGGCGAGCCACCGGGCGGGCCAGCACCTGGGCCAGCACCACGCCGACGAGCAGCGAGGCGATGCCGGCGATGACGATATCCCGGCGAATGGCCGCCAGCATTTCGTCGGACGATTGGGTGGGTGTGGCACCGGCCCCCGGCCCCTCGGCGCGCACCCGCTCGGTGACACGCCGTTCTACTGTGACCAGCACGATCGCCATCAGCACGGTGGCGACGACGAAGCCGTTGAGAACGATCCGCTGGGTGAGTTTCACGTCGACCGGTTGGTGGTCAGACGAGGCGCGGCGCCGAAGCGCGCAGGCGGTAGCCGAAGCCGCGCACGGTCTCGATCAACTCACCGGCCGCGCCCAGCTTCGAGCGCAGGCGCTGCACGTGCATGTCCACGGTACGGGTCTGAATATCCGGTGCCGCTTCCCAGACCGTCTCCAGCAGGTGCCCGCTTCCCTGCACTCGTCCTCGTCGCTCGGCGAGCGTGAGCAGCAGCTTGAACTCGGTGGGCGTCAGTTCGACATCCATGCCATCCACCCGCACCGTCATGGCCGCGCGATCGATGTGCAGCGGACCGATCACCAGCGTGTCGGCACTGACCGGCGCGGCCGATCCGGTGCGCCGGAGAATGGCGCCCACCCGCAGCACCAGTTCAGCCGGAGAGAAAGGCTTGGTGAGGTAGTCGTCGGCGCCCAGCGACAGACCGCGAATGCGATCGGGTTCTTCGCGGCGGGCGGTCAACATGAGGACAGCCACTTCGCGGGTGCTGTCGTCGGCACGCAGCTGTTCGAGGACATCGAAGCCGGACATGCCGGGGAGCATCAGGTCGAGCACGATGAGCGACGGGCGTTCGCGTCGCGCGACTTCGAGCGCGTCGGATCCCGAGGCGGCCGTGGCCACCCGGTAGCCGGCCTTGGCCAGGTGATAGGCGACGAGGGCGACGATTTCTGGTTCGTCGTCGACGACGAGAATGCGATCGGCTGCTGGCGGTGCGGGGTTCATGCAGGGGTCAGGTCAAACCGGCCGCGGCCGGGGATGCCACGAAGGACTCATGCACCGCCGCGCGTTGCAGCAATCGTCGTTGAATCTTGGCGACGATCATCTCGACGGCCACGGTGTTGCTTCCTCCGCGGGGGACGATCACATCGGCGTAGCGTTTGCTGGGCTCCACGAACTGGAGATGCATCGGCTGCACCGTCGTGAGATACTGGTCGAGCACCGACTCCAGCGACCTTCCCCGTACCGCCGTATCGCGGCGAATGCGCCGGATGAGACGAATGTCGGGGTCGGCGTCCACGAAGACCTTCACTTCACACAGGGCCCGGATGTTGGCATCGACCAGAAGCAGAATGCCGTCGATGACCACCACATCCGCCGGTTCGATCCGCCGCGTGTGTGCGCTGCGGGAGTGCGTCGCGAACTCGTACAGCGGCATCTCGACGGCCTCGCCTCGGGCGAGCGTCGCGATATGGGTCGACAGCAGCTCCACATCGAAGGCATCGGGATGATCCCAATTGACCTGATGCAACTGGTCCAGTGTGAGGTGCCGAAAATCGCGGTAGTACGCATCCATTTCCAGGAATGCGACCGAGGCACCTGGGAGTGACTCGGCCACCTTGCGCGCCACCGTGGACTTGCCGGAGCCGGTTCCACCCGCGATGCCGATGATGAGCGGTTTCATGTACGGAATTGCGGGTTCGTGCGTGACACAGCAACCAACCTGCCCGGGCGTCGTGTCCGGATCGCCACGACCGTGTAACGAGCCTGTATCGGCGATCCGGAGCCGACCTGCGGTCCTACGGAACATCGCGGTACTACCGGGGACCCGGCAAGCTGACCAAGGGACGGAACTCGAAGATCGTCACGAAGCTGTCGCCGAGCCGTTTCGGGAGCGTTCGGGGGGCGTCGTCACCCGGTCCCGGACGGGTTCGCCCCTCCAAAGGACCCCTTTGAGCGACTAGCATTCCCCCATGGAACAACTGTCTGCTGGCCGCCATTGTCCGACCCGGCGCGCGCGCGCCGTGGCCGCCGCCCTGCTGCTGGGCGCCGCAGTTCCCGCTGCTCCCGTGATCGCCCAAGCGCCATCGGCGCGGGTGGATCTGGTTGTCGCGACCACCACCGACGTGCACGGTCGGCTCCGGGCGTGGGACTATTACGCCAGCGCCCCCGATTCGGCGCACTCCCTCGCCGCCGCCGCTACCATCGTCGACTCGGTGCGGGCCGCGCACCCTGGTCGCGTGGTGCTGGTGGAAGCCGGGGACATCCTGCAGGGCAATCCGCTGACCTACGTGGCGGCGCGTGTGTCTCCGCCGCCCGTGCATCCGGTCATCGCCTCGATGAATGTGATGCGCTACGACGCGGCGGTGCTCGGCAATCACGAGTTCAACTACGGTGTGCCGCTGCTCAAGCGGGCCATGGCCCAGGCGAGTTTTCCCTTTCTCGCCGCGAACGTCCAGAACGCCAACGGCAGCAACTTCGTGGCGCCATGGACGATGGTCACGCGGGCCGGGATCAAGGTGGCGATCGTGGGTGGCACCACACCCGGCTCGATGGTGTGGGATCGTGACAACCTGAAAGCGGCCGGCGTGACGGTGTCCGACATTGTGCCGGCGGTGAAGTCGTCCGTCGCTGCGGCCCGTCGGGCCAAAGCCGATGTGGTGATCGTGCTGCTGCATTCCGGCCTTGCCGAACCCGCCACCTACGACACCGTGGCGACGGGATTGCCGTCGGAGAATGTGTCGGCGCGCATTCCCAAGGAGATTCCGGGCGTCGATGTGGTGGTGTTCGGTCATTCCCACCGGGAGGTGGTGGACACCACGATTGGCGGCGCGCTGGTCATGCAGGCGCGTAACTGGGCGGGCTCCG
>NZ_DASWXE010000129.1:0-2847 GCF_036405635.1 Gemmatimonas sp.
ACTTCAACATCCGCGCATTCGGCGAGCGGGTGGCGCAGAACGCACCTATCCAGGGTTCGGCGGCCGACCTGATCAAGATCGCGATGATCAACGTGCGTCAGGCCATTGCTTCGGGCGGCCTCGCGTCACGCATGCTGCTCCAGGTGCACGACGAACTGGTGTTCGAATTGCCGGTGGAGGAGGCCGATGCCCTGTCGGCGTTGGTGAAGCGGGAGATGGAGGGCGCGGCGGTGCTGAACGTCCCGCTGCTGGTGGAGATGGGACTGGGCACGGACTGGGTGTCGGCCAAGGCCTGAGGCTGGGCGGCGACCGGGAAGCGCGAGTTGCCCGGAATCGCGAAGTCCCCGGTCTTGCACTTTGCAGCAATCTGCGAGACGTGCGAGACCGGGGACGGGCCGTCGGGATGGGGTTGGATTTGTAAGTTGTTGTGAATGAACAACTTCGTCGTTTTGCGGAGACCGGCACCAACGTTGCCAATGTGTGACGCGGCAGGAGCACGGCTCCCGACTCACTTGCCGCGTCTGGCGGGTGGTCGCATCACGGTCGAGGACTTCACGATATGGCATCCCATCGCGCCCGCACGGGGTTCACGCTCATCGAACTGCTGATCGTCGTCGTGATCATCGGCATCCTGGCTGCGATCGCGATCCCGAAGTTCCAGAACACGAAGGCCAAGGCCTACGCGACGTCGATCAAGAGCGACCTCAAGAACCTGACGTCGATGCAGGAGACGTACTTCTACTACAACGAAACGTACGCCAGCACCCCGGTGGCCACGGGGTTCGAAAGCTCAAAGGGCGTCGCGATCACGATCGCGGAGGCCAGCGGACGCGGCTGGTCGGCGACGGCCACGCACCCGTCGTCGTTGCCGCTGACATGCTCGGTATATTACGGATCGGTCGCGCCGGTATCCCCGGCTACGCAGGAAGGCGTGATCGCCTGCCAGTGATCAATTCATAAAGTGCTGGCAGGACAGGCCACCACTCGGCCTGGCTTCACGCCCGACCCCGCGAATCATTCCGGCGACGCCTGATCTTCCGGACATCGTGCATGACCCTGACTCCCGTCGACGCGCTGAGCGTTTGCGGGAGCTTGTGTTTCGCTATGGGTGCCGTGAGTTCGTCCGGCGATGGGATGGCATGGTGCACGCCATGGATGGTGGGCTCTGGCTGCACCGCCATGTGTGGCAGGGACGGCCCCTGGTCCACCTAGTGAGTGTGGACCGGGCGCTGCTCGAGCGTTTCGGACGGGACTGTGGCCTGGCGCTCGAACGGCTGCAGTACAAGCCGCTCAAGGATCCGCGCACCACGGTGCGTCAGGAGGCGTGGCATTGGGACTTGGGTGGTCCCGTGTATCCGCCGCACGATCCGCGGCTGTTCGGCGCGTCAGCCGAGACGTCAGCCGACGTGTGAGCTGACTACGCGCCGCTGATGGCCTGCTCCAGCCGTCCGGCGTCGCGCCGGATGGCGTCGCCTTCGGCTCGCAGGGATCGTTGCAACGACGGATCGCGCCGGAACAGTTGATACGCCCGTGCGCGCCAACGGGCACGGCGCAGTCGATCGCCATAACGCAGATCGCTGCTGGCCGACGGCACCAGCGTGAGCAGGAAGAGCAGCGCCCACCATCCGCCAAAGAGCATCGCCACGATGGCCGTCTGCACGGCATAGGCGAGCAACACCAGGAAGAGCCCCATGACGAGTGTGCGCATGGCCGGCTCATCGAGTGATTGGCCAGCCCGGAGTGCCAATCGTCGCGCGAGCTGTATGGGCACCACGTGCGTGAGGCGTCCCCATGCGCCGATGGGCACGAGCAGCATGGCCAGCACCGTTTCACGCAGCGCAAAGCGCACACCGGCCCTGGCACCGGCGTCGATGGCAAGATCCTGCACATCGATCTGCAGGGCATCGAGTCGTGCGCGGAATGCGCGCACACGTGTTTCGAACGCTGCAGCGCGGGCCTCAAGATCGGGATCGTGCCGTTCACGCAACGCGTCCGCAGCACGATCGAGTCGGCGCACCACGGCCAGCGTTTGCCGCAGGGGCACGGCACTGTCGCCCAGTGGAGACAACGGCTCAAGGAGCGCGGCGACCGTCTTGCCCACCATCTGCAGGCGTTCCGCGTCTTCGGGCGAATCGAAGTTGAGCGTGACCGCCTCGAGCCGCTGTGTCACGAGCTCGGTGAGGGTGTGCACACCGACCTGTGCCGCACGCAACGCGTCGACATCCAGCGGTTCGCCCACCTGCAACAACACGCGGGAACGCGGCGATTCCTTGCGCTCGAACAACAGGCCAATGGGTACGATCTGAATACCGCGCACGCCGCGCTCATCTGCCGCATGCAGCGCCATGCGCGCGAGCCCGGTGCGCAATGGTGCGAGGTGCGGATCGTCGTGGCTTTTGCCTTCAGGAAAGACGACGACGGCCGCCTGCTCCGCGAGAGCCTCTGCCACTGCGTCGAACGCGGCAGCGTTGCGTGTCGGATCGATGGGCGCGTCGCTGCCCAGCGCCTTGTGTTCGTCGGACGCGCGACGCAGCGGTACCACGCCCACCGCCGTGAAGAAACGCGCTGCGAGGGCGTTGGCGAAAATCGTGGACTTGGCCGTGAAGCGCACGCGACGCGGCATGCTCCACCCCACCACCAGCGCGTCCACCAGCGCATTGGGATGATTCACCGCGAGAAACAACGGGCCTTCGCGCGGTACACGCTCGATCCCCATCACCGTGATGCTGCGGTAATACCAGCGCAGGGCTACCCCGGCGATGGGCTTGAGCAACGTGTAGAGCGGCGAGGGCGGCTCGTGCGGCACGGTCACGGGTCTGAACGCTGCGTCTATGCCGTGTGCGTGCG
>NZ_DASWXE010000130.1:0-3455 GCF_036405635.1 Gemmatimonas sp.
AACATGTTGCCGGTGAGAATCAGTGCGATGATGATGATCACCGCCTCGTAGTACACATCGGGCGCCACGCCGCGGGAGATGAAGAACTCCGGCGCAATTGTCGCTACCACCGAGTAGCCAAACGCGGCGAGGGTGCCCACGGACACCAGCGTGTTCATATCGGCGGCGCCATGTCGCGCCGCGGCCCAGGCGCGCGTATAGAAGTGCCGTCCTGCCCACAACATCACGACGAGCGTGGCAATCAGCAGGCCCGTCGTGAGCACCGACGCCGGCACCGCATACAGCCATGGCATCGCACCGCGCAGCAGCGGGTCGAGGGTGTTCATGCTCCAGCGCATGAACGGATCCATGACGACCACATCACCATGCGATCCGCCAGGTGCGTGCGTGCCGCCGGCGAGCAACGCCATGAGCGGCATGCTGACGATCATCGCAATGATGCCGATGATGCCACTCACCACCGCCTTGCGACGCAGCTCGTGGTACTCGTCATCCTGCGCCCGCTCACGCGCGGCCTGTTCTTCAAACGCTGTCTGGTCGACGTTGGCCAGCGACGCCCCGTATCCCGTGTCCTCAATGGTCGCGACCAGCGATTCCGGCGACACCGCCGCCGGATCGAACGTGATCGTCGCGCTCTTCATCATGAGGTTGACGTTCGCGTCGGACACACCGGGCTGCTTCTGCAGCGCCCGCTGCACACGCGACGAACACGCCGCGCACGTCATGCCAGTGACGGGAATACGAAGCGTTTCCATGACCGGCTCCGTCAGTGCGTGGCGGTCACCTGAAAGCCGGCGTCGGCCACGGCTTCCGCGAGTTGCTGCGAGGTGGCGCGGGACGGATCCACCGACACGGTGGCCTCACCCACGGCCACGGACTGCACGGTCACACCATCCACCTGCGCGAGGGCCTTGTCGACGGCCTTCACACAATGGCCACAGGACATGCCGCTGATTTCGAGCTTGAGGGTCTGCATAGGGCCTCCGATTCTTGAGAATACCCCCAGTGGGTATGCATTCGAATGTTAATATACCCCCTGGGGCTATGCAAGCGAGGGCAACGGGAACCGCGGGTGCTGGACCCACGGAAGCTGGGGAAACGGGAGCTGGACCTACGGAAGCTGAAACGACGGGAGCTGGAACCACGGGTTCCCACGGAGGCTGGAGACTCGCTCCACAGCACCCGCCCGAACCCGTAGTTCCAGCTCCCGTAGTTCCAGCTCCCGTTCCTCCAGCTTCCGTCCCGCCAGCTCCCGTCGTTTCAGCTTCCGTGGGTCCAGCCCCCGCAGTTCCGCTTCCCCCCGCAGTTACAAGCCGGTCACCCGCATCCCCGTCCCCCACGGATCCCGAAACACATCGCCAGCCGCCGCGAATCCCGCTCCCTCCATACTCGACGCGACCCGCGCCAGCTCGGTAGCCGGCACCACCACATTCCACGACAGCAGCCGAGCCTCGTCTTCCCGCGGCGACGGCGCGCCCTGCGCCCACGTGTTCGTGCCCAGATGGTGGTGGTATCCGCCTGCCCCCAGGAACAGCGCCCCCGGGTATCGCCACACGATCTTGTCGAAGCCCAGCGCCGCGTGGTAGAACGCCTCGCCACGCGCCAGGTCGCCCACATGCAGGTGCAGGTGCCCCATCACGGTGCCCGCCGGCATCCCCGTCCACGGCTCACCGCGCGCGGCAGCCACCACATCGGGGAAGTTGAACGGGTCGGTGGCCATCATCAGTTCGCGTCCCTGCCGCTGCCACGCGCTGCGCGGGCGGTCGGCGTACACCTCGATGCCAAGCCCGTCTGGGTCGTGCAGGTACAGCGCCTCACTCACCAGGTGATCGCTCGCCCCGGCCCGCGCGCCGATATCGGACAGGTGCTGTACGAAGCGTCCCAGTGACGGTCGATCGGGGAGCAGAATCGCGTAGTGATAGAGCCCGAGCCGCGACCCCGGTCGCACCGACTTGGTCCCCGGCCGCGCCTCGAGAATCACCAGCGGCTCTGACGCTCCCGCCGAACCCAGCGACACCACCCCGCCCTCGCGCGACAGCTCACTCAACCCCAGCACCTGGCTGTACCACGCCAGCGACCGGTCGAGGTTGGACACTTGCAGGTGCACCGGCCCAAGCCGGAGTGCCGCAGGCAAGCGATACGCCGGCGGTGCCTCGCCATACGTGCCGGCCACGGCCGGCTGCGGCGCCGCAGCGCCCCCGAACATCTCATGACTGGATACGCCCATGAAATAATATTCTATGTTTTAACAATGATTGTCAAGCCACCTAACCAGCACTGAGGCGCTGATTCGGTGCATATTTCAGGAACCGGTCCGGTTCAGAGCCTCAGACAGGAGAGCGACCCATGTCGATTCGCCGTCCGCTCGTGGCACTCGCGGCATTGGCCTTCACGGCCGCATGCGCGCAGCACCCTGCGCCCTCCCCAGAGTCTGCACCACAATCGGACAATGCGCAGCCCGACCGCGGCCGCCCGGCCGACGCCACCTCGTCCGGCCATGACGCACGCAGCACCACGCTCGACGCCCGCGATATCCGCGACCAGGCGGTCTCCCGCGTGGAAGAACTTTTCGTGGGCCGCTTCCCGGGCGTGCAGGTCTTTCAGACCCCCAGCGGTCTCGAAGTGCGCATCCGCGGCTCCTCCTCCCTGCTCGGCAACGGCGAACCACTGTACGTGGTCGATGACATGGTCCTCACGCCCGGCACTGGTGGCCTCGTCGCCATCAACCCACGCGATGTGGCTCGCATCGAGGTATTGAAAGACGCCGTGTCGCTGGCCGAGTTCGGTGTGCGCGGAGCCAATGGTGTCGTGCGCATCACCACCAAGCGCCGCTGATTGCGCACGCTGTTAGCTTGCGTCCCATGCAATCCGGCTTGCTGCACCTCGCGCTGCGATTTCGGCGGTTCCTTGGCATGGCGCTCGGCGTCCATGTCCTGGTCACCGCCTTGATCACCGCGTTGGCTGCCTGCAACCCGGTTCTCGACGCCACGAGCAGCGCCCAAAGCCCAAGGCTCACCGCCCAAAGCTCACCGACCAAGGCGCACAGCGACTCGCACGGCACATCACACACCGCCGCCTCGCCAACGAGCGATTACGGCAGCCACGCGAGCCACGACGTGCCGTCCTCCAACGACGGCACCACGTCGCATCACCACGGCTCCACGACGGTCGCCTGCCCCATGTCGATGGCCTGCGCGGTGAGCGCCATGGCCAGCGAGGTCCCGTCGCTCGATACCCGCGCCACGCTCGTCGCGTCCGCGCTGGTGCTCGAGAACGACAGCCTCCCCCGTTCCTCCCGGCTCGCGCCAGAGCCACCCCCTCCGCGCGCCTGATACACGGCGGATGCGCAGCCCATCGCGCATCCGATGACGCTCATCCCATGACGCTCGGCGTGCCCGGACTCTTCCGACGACACGCTTCGTGTATCCCGCATCCCAGGACAACCATGTTCGCGC
>NZ_DASWXE010000131.1:0-8150 GCF_036405635.1 Gemmatimonas sp.
AGATGCGGATTCGGCACCACCGAGAACGAGTCGACCGCCTGCATGGTCGGCGCGTAGCTGATCTGGAACGCCGCCACCGTCATGCCCTGCATGGGCACGCTGTAACGCGGCTGGCCGCGCGGCGGGGTGGTAGTGTCGGACTCGAGCTGTGAGACCGGCTCCCACGGCTTGATGCTGGGCTGGGTCTTGAAATCGGTGAACCAGTTACAGGCACCGAAAGCGACCGGCAGCACGACCGCAGAAGACAGGCGCAGGACGCGTGTCACGGAAGTCATATGGAGGGAATCAGGCTTCACGTCGCACCTCCGCTGCGCCGTGCTGGCGCAGCAGGGCTTCCGCCTGATCGGCCTTGGCGGCGTCGCAGGCGATGAAGATGCCGAAGTAGCCACCCGAGAAACGGGCGTCATATCCGGTGGTGGTCGTGAGGCGCGGGATGCGCGAGTTGATGAACATGCCGGCGACCGTGGAGAGTGCGCCGACGAGCACCATCACTTCGAAGCCGATGATGGTATAGGGGATCCACGACGCGAACGCCTTGCCGCCCACAACGAGCGGCCAGTAGTTCGACGACCAGATCGCAATCCAGTAGCCGAAGCTCACCCCGAGCAGGCCGCCGACCAGCGTGAAACGCCGGACGACGGAGACGGGGGCGTCGATCGCATGATCGAGCTCATGCCGAATGGTCGGCGAGTACACCGTGACATCACCGAGGCGCTTCTTCTTCAGATCCTCGATGGCCGCCACCGTGGTGTCGAGCTCATGAAACGCGCCAGTTACGCCGCGCATCACTCGTGCCCTCCGGCATGATGATGGTCATGACCATGTCCGTGGCCGTGCTTCATGCGCGGCGCCACGATTTCCTTGAGCTCGGCGATCGCCATCACGGGCAGCTGCTTCACGAACAGCAGGAACCACATGAAGAACCAACCGAAGGAGCCGACGAGGAACGACATGTCGACCCAGCTCACCGTGTAGTGACCCCACTGCCAGGGCTCGAACTCGTGGGAGAGCGACGGCACGACGATGACGAAGCGCTCGAACCACATGCCGAGGTTGATGAACAGCGACAGGATGAACAGCCAGGTCGGGTTGCGGCGGAGCTTCTGCGACCAGAGCGACATGGGCATGGCCATGTTGCACAGGAGCAGCGTCCAGGCCGCCCACCACCACTGACCGAACACGCGGTTCCAGAAGAACTCCTGCTCCGCGCGCACGCTGCTGTACCAGGCGATGAAGAACTCGATCAGGTACGCCGAGCCGACCACGAGCGACGTGAAGAGCACGACCTTGGCCGTGGCGTCGAGGTGATTGAGCGTGATGTAGTGCTCGAGCTTGAACCACTTCCGCATCGGGATGGCAATCGTCCACACCATCGCGAAGCCGGAGAAGATGGCACCGGCGACGAAGTACGGCGGGAAGATCGAGGCGTGCCAGCCCGGCGTCAGCGCCATGGCGAAGTCGAAGGAAACGACCGAGTGCACCGAGAGCACCAGCGGCGTCGAGAAGGCGGCGAGGAACAGGTACGCCTTCGCAAAGTGACGCCACTCGCGGTCGCTGTTACGCCAACCGAGCGAGAGGATGCTGAGGATCCGCTTCCGCATCGGGTTGGTTTCCTTATCGCGGAGCACCGCGATGTCGGGAATCAAGCCGATGAAGAGGAACGTGGTCGAGATGGTCAGGTACGTCGAAATGGCGAAGACGTCCCACACCAGCGGCGACTTGAAGTTCGGCCACAGGAGGCGCCAGTTCGGATACGGAATCAGCCAGAAGAACTTCCACGGACGCCCGATGTGAATGATCGGGAAGAGACCTGCCGTCATGACGGCGAACACCGTCATGGCTTCAGCGGCTCGATAAATCGAGGTCCGGAAGCCGGCGCGGAAGAGATACAGAATGGCGGAGATCAGCGTACCGGCGTGACCGATACCGACCCAGAAAACGAACGTGATGATGTAGTTACCCCACATCACCGGCGGTTCGTAACCCGCCTGCCCGAGTCCCCAGTAGATCTGGTAGATCCAGGATGATGCGCCAATGAGCATGGCGAGCACGGCCACCGACAACCCCAGGAACCACTTCTTGGTGAATCCCAGGGTGGCGATGATATCGCGATCGACCTGCTCGTAATCACGGACCGCGGGGAGCTGCACGTCGGCCGATGCAATGTTCGGCCCACGGATGCCCTCACGCACCGGATGTGCGACGGATGCCATGCGTGCGCTCCTCAGGCCGTCGCCGGTGCAGCCGGCGCCGGATAGTTGACCTTCTTGAGATAGACGACCGCCGTATACGCGTTCAGTTCCTCGAACACGTGGTAGGCGCGCCGATCATAGGCGAGCTTCGAAACCGTCCAGTTCTCATCCGCCGCGTCGCCGAAGATGATGGCCCGTGAAGCGCAGGCCTGCGCGCACGCCACCGTGAACTCGTCGGGGTTGAGATCTCGATCCTCGGCCCGTGCACGATGTTCCGCTTCACGGATACGCTGCACACAGAAGGAGCACTTCTCCATGACGCCCTTGCCGCGCACGGTGACATCGGGGTTGAGCCCCCAGTGCATCGGCTCCGGCCAGGCGTACTGGCGACGTTCCGGTTCGCCGTAGCCGAACCAGTTGAAGTAGCGAACCTTGTACGGGCAGTTGTTGCTGCAGTAGCGCGTGCCGACGCAGCGGTTGTACACCTGCACGTTGAGGCCGTCTGGCGAGTGGTACGTGGCGTACACCGGGCACACCGGCTCACACGGCGCATTGCCGCAGTGCTGGCACATCATGGCCACGAAGCGGGTCTCGAAGTCGGGCGAGAACTCATTCTCCGTGTTCTCGTTGCCTTCGTAGTACCGCTCGATGCGCAGCCAGGCCATTTCACGGCCCTTGATGATGTTCGCGCCCGGGCGCTCATCCCACGTGACGGGGCTGAGTGCACGACCCTGATAGGGCGCCCCCACCGTCGGGATATTGTTCTCGCTGTAACACGCCGTCACGCACGCCGAGCAACCGGTGCAGCGCGCGAGGTCGATGGTCATCGCCCAGCGGCGGCTCTCCATCTTGCTCGAGTGGCCGGCGTCGTACATCCCCTTATCCTTCGCGAGGGGATTGGCGTACTCACCCTGCGCGTCGGCCGCGATCGGCGCCTTGAGGCCGGTGCGGAAATCCTGCGACGGCAAGCCCGGGATGTTGTGGTGTCCGTGTTCGTCCTCAGCTTCCTGACCCAGCAGGGCGGCTAGCGTCATCGCCTGCGCGATGCCACGACCATGCTGACGGGCAGAGCCTTCGGTGGTGACCAGCGGCGAGCTGTCCGCCGACACAGTGACCTTGCCCTTCACCGAACCGATCGCGAGACCGCCGGCGCTGTCCCAGCCGTGCGACACGAGGTCGTAGGCGTTGACGCCGATGTTCTGCGCGAAGCGGCCGTAGGCCGTGTGGCCCTGACCCAGCGCAATGCCGACCGTATCGGCACGCACGCCCATATAGATGTACGCCGGAGCGGTGACCTTGCCGGCCGCCGTTTCGATCGTGAGGTGCGCACCTTCCTTGATGCCGAGCTTCTTGGCCGTGGAGGGGTGCACTTCGATCCACGACTGCCAAGCGATCTTCGTGACCGGGTCCGGAAGTTCCTGGAGCCACGGCTTGTTGGCACCCGCGCCATCGCCGAGCGTCGGCGACGGGTAGACCTGCACGAAGAAATCACCAGCGCCTTCAGCCACCGGCGTCGCGGTGGCCGCGAGCGTCCGGGTGGTGGTGGCAACGAGCGGTGCGCCCGCCACGCTGGCCTTGGTCAGCGCGGTGGCAAAGCCCGATGCGCCGCCCGGGAACTTGCTGATGTACCACGTGCGGAAATCCGCGACGTTGTACTTGGCGGCAAGCGCCTGATCCTTCTTGGCCAGGTCGATGAGGACATCCGACGTGGAGCGCGTGTCGAACACCGGGTCGAGCGTCGGCTGCTGCAGGCTGATCTGCCCGTTCTCACCGACCGCATCACCCCAGCTCTCGAGCCAGTGATTGTCGGGGAGCACGAGGTCGGCCATCTGCGCCGTTTCGTCGGGCATCGACGAGAAAGAGACCTTGAACGCGACCTTTGCGAACGCGGCCGCAAAGCCCGCCGACTTCGGCATCGTGTGCGCGGGGTTCGCGCCACGCACAAAGGCGAGCGGCACCGTGCCGGCGTCCATGTTCTTCACGGCAGCCGCGAGGTCCGCGTACGACGCGAGGCCCGTGTACGAGCCGTGCGCCTTCGCCGTGTTGATCGTGGTGCCGACGGCACCACCCTTCTTGTTGATCTCGGCCACCATCACGCCGCATTCGACGGCGTCGTTTCCGGTGACACCGCAGAGCGCCATGATGCCGTTGCCAGCGTCCGCGACGGCCTTGACCAGCGCTTCGATGGTCGCCACCGGCACGTTGGCCGCCTCAGCAGCGGCAGCGGCCGAACCGGTGCCCGCGAGTGCGGCGCAGATGGCCATCTCGCTGCCAGCCTTCGCGGCGATCCACTGATCCGCGTTGAGGCCGGTCAGCGAGCGGCGGGCGCCGATGTAGATGAGACGCGGCGCCACATCGAGCTTCGAGCGGGCATCGGCCCAGTCGAGCTGCTGCGGCACGCTGTGGCCCCAGCCATCGAGGAAGTCGGCACCGAAGCTCACGACGAGCTTGGCCGCGCTGAAGTTGAGCGCGGGCCACGCGGTGCCGTAGGCCTTCTGGTTGGCGGCGATCGTCGCGATGGGCGCGGTGCTGTCGACGCTCAGATGCGCCGGCATGCCCTGCTCCTTCAGCCACTGATCGAGGAAGCCGGGGAACGTGCCCGTCTCGTGCTGATTGACGAAGACCACGTTGCCAGCCTGCCCCTTCGACTTGACCTCGCCGAGCTTCTGCGCGAGCAGCTCGTAGGCCTTGTCCCAGGTGGTGGGCTTGAGCGCGTTGCCTTCACGCACCATGGGCGAGCGGTACCGATCGGGGTTGTACAAACCCTGAATGCCCGCCAGACCGGTCGCGCAGATGGCGCCGCGGTTCAGCGGGTGCTCGGGATTGCCTTCCAACTTGATCGGGCGGCCATCGCGCACTTCAGCCAGCACACCGCAGGCGGCTGCACACTCACGGCAGCTCGTGGCGTAGTACTGCGATACGCCAGGTACGGTGTTGTCAGGCGACGTGACGTACGGGATCAGCTTGCCCACCTTTTCGGAGGAGCAGCCGACCACGGCCGTCGTGGCGCCCGTGGCGCCGAGGATCTTGAGGAACTCGCGGCGCTTGACGCCGGTCCCCGCTTCTGTGGTCATCGTTGTGGAGGGTCGATGATCAGTAGTGGCAGACGGCGCAATCGTACCGCGCCTTCTTCGGGGGCATCGCTTCCAGCTCGGGCGTCACCTTTTCACCAGCAAGGCGCGCACCCTCAGCAGGCTTGTAGCCCTGCACGTGGCAGTTGATGCACCAGCCCATGTTGAGCGAGTTCACCTGCTGCACGGGCACATAATTGGTATCCGGTCCCTGCGCGCCCTGGTTCTGGATCTGACCATGGCACGACTGACAGGTGACGCCGGCGTTCACGTGACGGAAGTGCGGGAATTGCACGTAGTCCGGCACCTTGTGCACGCGGTTCCAGGGAATCGGCTGATTCTTCTGGGCATACGCGGCAACCTTCTTGATTTCAGCCGACTGCGCCTTCACGAGCGTATGACAGCCCATGCAGGTGGCAACCGAGGCGTTACCCGGATCGGGTGACTTGTTGGCGGCGCTGTGGCAGTAGAGGCAGTTCATGCCTGCCTTCTGCACGTGCGGCGCATGGACGAACTTGACCGGCTGTTCGACGCGAAGCCCCTGCGACGACGACGCGCCGCTGTAGGCCGACAGCAGCGTTGCCGCCGCGGCCAGCGCGAGGAATCCGGGAATCACCGTCCACTTCTTCTTGACCGTCATCGACTTTGGGCCGGGAAGGCGTAGGTGGCGGAAGACACACGACATGCACGACAACGAACGTCCCTCTGCCGCGGTGCAAAGGCGATGCTCGTGTCATGCGCTGTGGCCACGGCCGAAGCCGTGTAAGTCGCTGTCAACTCGTTTCTTGCAAGCGCGAAGTATTACCGGCCCCGTATTTGTACGCAAGTGTAAAGCGTACAACAACGTGCGTAGATACCCGAGTGAAAAATGCGGGTTTGCGCACAGAATGGCTTGCTTGCAGTCGCGATCGATACGGGGACGGCTTTCGTGCGCTGCGTTACGACTCAATCGGCGGTGGGAACCTGAATCGAGCGGCCATCGGCGAAGTGCGGCTCACAGTGCGACAGGTCGGCTGGCAACAGATCGACCAGTGCCCTGGCCTGCTGCGTGAGCCGCAGCGGCCACCAGCTGCTCCAGGTCAGCCGGGCTGGGCCGATGGTGCGGACGAGATTTGCGAAGTGGTCCTCTGGCGGCCCCCATACCCAGTGCCAATCGTACCAAACGCGGGCCTGTTCTTCCGGCGTGAGCCCCCAATGCACCTCTTCGATGAGCTCGCGGCTGCCGCCCGCCACCACCACTCGGCATGCCGAGCCCTGGAGCCGCGCTATCGCCCGCACGGACGCAGCAGGCAGGTCTCCGGCCGCATCGAGGTGATGACGCTGGCGCAGATCTTCAAAGCGCACCGTCAGATGAAGCACCAGGCCGGCTTCACCGCAGGCATGGGCCAGCTCGGCCATGGCGGGGTGCCCGGGTCCGAGGCCCCACTGCGGCGGGCAGGCGCGCACGGCGTGCGCGCCCTCGTCACGCGCGATGCGCAGCGCCTCTTCCCAACGAGGCCAGTCCGGCCGGATGAGTGGCGCGGGGTGCAACCATTCACGGTGTGGCGCGAGCGCGGCATACAGCGCGCGATTGCCCGGTTCCGGATCGCGAAAGAACGTGCTGGGCAAATGGCCCACCCACGCGCCACCGAATCCTTCGCGCTCGAGCACGCGAACGAGGATCTCCGGCTCGGGGTGCGGAATGTCGCGGAACGGATATCCGCCAATCCATGCACTGACATCGATGGGCTTGTGGGTGGTGTTCACAGACAGGCTCCGGCCGATGGCTTGCTGGGTGTCACGGCACGATCGAAAGCACCGGCCGGAAAGATCCGCACGGCATTGCGCCACCGCATGTCGGCGATGTCGTCTACGGAGGCACCCGTGTAGGCCAGTGCCCGGAGCTTGGTGAGACCAGTGCACAGTGTGAGATCGGCGGCCCACAGCAGTCGCTTCGCTCCCACCCACTGCAACGCATGATCGATCATGCCCCGATCGATACCACTGCCAGAGAGATCCATCACGATGTTGGGCACGTCGCGCACAGCGGGCGACGTGTGTGCCCAGTCACCGCCGCCGCCAATGTGGGCGAGCAGGAACGTCACCTTGGGGTGCCGCGCCGCGAGACGCGCGAGTTCGACGCCATCGGAGGCATCCTGATTGGGCCAATCGCGACGACGATGTTGCCACACATGATGCAACACGGGCATGCCCGCGTCGGCGGCGGCCTGTGCGATGTCGTCGAGCAATACATCGTCGGCCCGACGCCCCGCTGCCAGCTTGATGCCGATCGCACCGCGTGCAATACCGCGTGTGATTTCGGCGAGCGCGTGCGCCGTGTAGTTGGGATTCACGGCGACATACGCCTTCACGCGTGCCCCCTGCGCGGCGGCGAAGTCGAACATCCAGTCGTTGGCGATGGTCTGATCGGCCGGCGACGCGAAGTATGTCGGTGACGTGTATCCCCACGATCCCAGCACGGATGCCACATGACACCGCACGCCGATGCGATCGCCGGCGTCGAGACGTGACTGATTGTATCGCTCCCAGTCACCCCGATTGGTGTGCGGCGTGTGGAAGTGCGCGTGTGGATCGATCAGCGGCTCAGAGCCGCCGAGTGGTGTGGCCGCCGCGTTGGCATGGCTCGCTTGAGGAGATGCGGTCATGGGCAGGGAAGAGAAATGCGATTGAGCAGCTTCAGCCCGTGATGCGCGGACCAGGCACGAGACTTTGCATGACATCGGGTAAGATGCGCGCGACTTCATCGCAGGCCGCGTCATCGTGCGCCACGGCGCCGAACTGATACGCCCCGCGCTTGAGCAACACACCGGCCCGTGCCGCGGCGGCCACGAGTGCATCGAGCTGTTCGGCGACATCGGCCACGAGGCGCCACATCACCGGCGGGCCG
>NZ_DASWXE010000132.1:0-1554 GCF_036405635.1 Gemmatimonas sp.
GCACCGGGCTCAGGACCATCGTAGGCCAGCGCGGGCGGCACACCTTCGGTCACACGCCGCACGTTGTCGAGCACATGCGGCAACGCCACGCGCAGATCGCTGAGCAACGGGCTGTCCGAGCGGGCCCGCACGATGTCGTCGAGATCCACCGTGAAAGTGACAAAGCTCTCGTCCCACACCGGCGCACGGCCGCGCACATCGCCGCCAGGTCCCACCAGATGCGACGTGCCGAAGAACCGCTTGCCGCCTTCCGAACCCACCAGGTTCACGAAGCTGGCATACACGCCGTGTTCTTCGGCGATATCGCGAATGAGTCGTTCCCAGCGTGCCGCGCTATACGGACCAGGAATGCCATCTTCCCGCGGCCACGAACCACGCGCCGGCGCCGCCGACGACACAAACACCAGCTGCGCACCATCGAGTGCCGCCAGCGTGCCACTGATGGAGTGCCACGCGTCCTCGCACACCAGCAGCGCCGCACGTCCCCATGGCGTCTCGAAGGCGCGGATATCGGTGCCACGCTCCACGAAACGCTCTTCGTCGAACAGACCGTAGGTGGGCAGGAAGTTCTTGCGGTGCACATGGCGCAGCACTGGCGGACCGTCATCCAGTCCAATCGTGATGTAGGCCGCGCTGTTGTGCAGCGTGTCGCGCCAGCGTTCGTAGAATCCGATCACCACGTCCAGCGGCACCAGGTCGAGCCCCGCCGTGAGACAGGCCGCGCGATAGGCGTCGTCGAGATCGTAGGCCAGCACGCCGGCGGTCACCGCCACCTCGCGCACACCACCTTCGACGAAGTAGCCGGAGAGCGCGGTCTCCGGGAAATGCACCACCTGCGGGCGCGGCTCCAGCGACGCCGCCTGCGCGCAGAGACGCCCGATACGGGCAAGATTGCCGGCTGTGTCGCCCTTGCGGGGGGCGAACTGGCACAGGGCGATAGTCAGTGGACGGATCGGATCACCGGGCATCTTCCAAAACTAGCGAACCGTGGCCGAACCGTCGGCCAGTGCCTGTGTAAGATTCTGCTATGATCCGATTCCGCCCCCGATCGGCCGCGGCCAACGCCTCGGCCGTCTGCGCGCTCGCCGCCCTTACCTGCGTCGGTGCCACGCCTTTGGGGGCCCAGGCGGGGCAGGGAGCCGGCGCCACGCAGACCGCCGTCTCCACCGGTGAGCCCTGGCGAATCATCACACCGCCCCAGGCCACGCTCGTGCTGGCCCGCGACGGCGCACTGCTCGGCGAACTCGGTCGGGAACGCCGGGTGAGCGTCGCCGTGCGCACGCTGCCCAAGTACGTGGGGCAGGCGTTCATTGCGGTGGAAGACAAGCGCTTCTACCAGCACGACGGTGTGGACCTCGTCGGCGTGGCCGGTGCACTCAAGGACGCCGTCACCAAGGGCAACCTGCGCGGCGCCAGTACCATCACGCAGCTCCTGGTGGGCAACATGCACCCCGACGTGATCGACCGCCGGGATCGCTCGCCCACCCGCAAGCTTCGCGAACAGCAGGCCGCGCGGGAAATGGAACGCCACTACTCCAAGGAGCAGATCCTGGA
>NZ_DASWXE010000133.1:0-13518 GCF_036405635.1 Gemmatimonas sp.
CGGCCTGCCACCTGAGCAGGTGGATCGCATCTTCGCGCCACTGCGCCGACCCGTGCGCGCTGACAGCTCCCCACGCGATGACGATCGCATGGGGATGGGACTGTCCATTGCTCGCACCTTCGCCCGTGCGCAGGGCGGCGATGTGCTCTACCGGCCGCGCGAAGGCGGAGGTTCCGAATTCATCCTGCGACTGTCGCGCGCCGTCACGAATCCCCTGTGAATTCGATCGCGCGAATGGTGATCGAGCCACGCGACTGGGCATGCGGGCAACTGCGAGCCACCGCTTCGGCGTCAGCGTAGTCGCTGGCTTCGATCAGGAAATAACCAGAGACGATTTCACGCAGCTCGGCATACGGACCGTCCCGCACGACAACCGCATCACCTTCACGGCGCAGTACCCGCCCACCTTCGTCGGTCAGCTTGTGCCCCCCCTGCAACCGACCGCTTGCTGCCATCTGCTGTGACCACGCACTGTAGCGGGCAATGATCTCCTGCAGCTCGGCAGGAGACAGGTCGGTATATTCCGTGGGATCGTCGGCCAGCAGCAGCATGAACAGCGACATGGAGTTCTCCGCATGAAAAGGACCGACGGCACGCATGGGGCCGCGGGGTCGAATGCCCCGGCGGCTGTGCCGTCGCATGTCGAGGACGCAGGATCATCACCGGAATCGACATGGTCGCTGACCGGCGATGCGGAAACGCTACTGGCCGACCCACGCGGATTCCGTGAGGCGGCCGCTCAGGTGACCGCCATTCTGGTCCGACATCACGGTCCCCAGCAACTCGACCGCATTGAAGATGCGGTGCAGGATGCCTTCGCGGCGGCAGCCCGAAGCTGGCCGGTGGCTGGAGCGCCGCGTGACGCCATCGCCTGGCTGACACGGGTCGCGCACCGACGCTATCTCGACCAGGTCCGTGCGGAGCGACGGCTGGCGGACGATCCCGCCGCGCTGGACTCCGCCATAAGTGCGCCTGACACAGCGCAGTCAGCGCAGCTCGACCCTGCACCGCTGGCGGACGATCAGCTCCGGTTGCTCTTCCTGTGCTGCCATCCGGCTCTGAGCGCGGAATCGCGCGTGGCCCTCACGCTCAAGTGTGTCGCGCAATTCAGCGTGCCGGAGATCGCACGCCTGCTACGCGCCGAACCAACGGCTGTGGCCCAACGGCTCGTGCGCGCCAAACGTGCACTGCAGGAGACACGCGCGACCTTCGTGGTACCGGAGCCGTCAGCGCTCGCCGACCGCCTCAACGATGTGCATGCCGTGTGTTACGCGATCTTCGCCGAGGGACACCTGGCGACGGATGGTGAACTGCTGGTCCGTCCCGAACTTTGCGTCGAAGCCATGCATCTCGTGCAGCAGTTGCTGCAATGGCCAGTCACCGACACACCGGCCGGACGGGCGCTGCTCGCGTTGATGCTGCTCACAGCGGCTCGGTTGCCCGCACGCTACGCCGAAGGCGCGCCGGTGTCGCTCGCCGAGCAGGATCGCCGCCTCTGGAATCGGAAGTTGATCACGCGTGGCATGCGATACTTCGTGTCTTCGGCTGCCGGCACGGCGATGACTCGGTATCACCTGGAGGCCGAGATCGCGGCGGCGCATGCCAACGCGGTGACGTACCAGGAGACACCGTGGCCGTCGATCGTGAGCGCGTATGATCGACTCCTGCAGATTGCGTCGTCACCGATGGTACACCTGGCGCGGGCGATGGCGATCGCCGAGTCGGGCGACAGGACGGCAGCCCTGAACGCGGTGCAGCTACTGCCGACATCCGTGCAGCAATGGCCCGAGTGGCATGCGACGATGGCAACGCTGCTGCTACGCGAGGGGCACGCGGCACAAGCGGCAATGCATTGGGAGCAGGCCATTGAACGGACGGCATCGGTGGCCGTCCGGGAGTACTACGGAAAGCAGTTGCGGGTCGCGCGGGAGCGGGTTTCGGGGTGAGAAACCGGGTGGTGGGGAGCGAGACGCGGGTCTCGGGACTCACATCCCGAAACCCGGCAGTTCACCTCCAAACTCGTCCCCCCGAAACCCGAAACCGCCGTTCAGCGCCCGGCGTTCGCGCGTACGGCCAGCGCACCCAGTCGCTCACCCGCGGCGCGCAACGTTTCCTCGCGCTTGGCGAAGTGAAAGCGAATGAGATTCTTCACCGGCTCGCGGAAGAAGCTCGAACCCGGCACACCCGCCACGCCGATTTCCTTGATCAGCCATTCCGAGGCGGCGGTGTCGTCGGGGAAGCCCAGCTCGGTGATGTCCACCATCACGTAGTACGCGCCCTGCGGCTCGGTGAACGGCAGGCCGGTGCCGCGCAGGATGTCCAGGAAGATGTCGCGCTTCTTCGTGTAGATGGTGGTGAGCTCTTCGTAGTACGACATCGGCAGCTCGAGCGCGCCCACGGCCGCGTCCTGCAGCGGCGCCGCGGCACCCACCGTGAGGAAATCGTGCACCTTGCGCGCCTGCGCAATCACCGACGCTGGCGCGTGCACGTAGCCCAGGCGCCATCCGGTGATGGAGTACGTCTTGGACAGTGAGTTGCACGTTATCGTGCGCTCGAACGCGCCGGGCAGCGTGTTGAAGTACACATGCTCATGCGGCGCGTACACGATGTGCTCGTACGGCTCGTCGGTGATGACCCACGTGTCGTACTGTTCGGCGTACTTGAGGATCGTGAGCAATTCGTCGCGCGTGAACACCTTGCCACTCGGGTTCGACGGATTGCACACCACGATCGCCTTGGGCTTCTGCGCAAACGCCTTGGCGAGATCGTCCTCATCGAAACCGAAGCCAGGCGGATGCAGCGGCACGTAAATCGGCTCGGCGCCGGAGAGAATCGCGTCGGCGGCGTAGTTCTCGTAGAACGGCGAGAACACGATCACCTTGTCGCCGGGATTGCAGGCGGTCATCATCGCCACCATCATCGCTTCCGTGCTCCCGCACGTGACGACGAGATGCTGGTCGGCATCGACCTCGAGGCCGGTGAAGCGTGAGATCTTGCCAGCCAGCGCCTTGCGGAAGGCCGGCGCGCCCCAAGTCACGGCGTACTGGTGATTCGGGCCCCGCGCGGCGCGCTCGAGACCGGAGAGCAGCACTTCCGGCGGATCGAAGTCCGGGAATCCCTGCGAGAGATTGATGGCGCCGTGTTGATTGGCCAGGCGCGTGGTCCCACGGATGACGGATTCCGTGAAGACAGAAAGGCGGGCGGCTGTGGTAGGCATAGGCCGACATATACCGCCGGGTATTGGAGCACGCCACTCCTGCAGCAGCCTGCCGGCACGACCTCCGTCAGCCGATGATCGGGGACGGACTCACGACAGGCGCAGCCAGAGCAGGACAGACAGCGCCTCCCGCGTGGTGATCCGTGTCCATGCGGCCATCAACGCGCTGCCGCGCGAGCCACGACGCCGAAATCATGAGGGCGACGAATGTGACATCGAGCGCACCGAAGGCGATGGCGGCCGCAGCCGCCTTGCCATGCCCCTCGGCCATCAGCAGCCCACCGATCGTCGCGCCGGCGGTAGCGGCCAATGCCACCAGCACGAGCAGGCGATGCGCCACCCGCCGACACTGTCGCGGTGGCGAAACGACCGACGCCCCGCGCCAGGTCCACAACAAGCGCTTGCGTGCGATGTGCCGCCACCACCGCACCGAGAGCAAAGCAAACCCGATGGTGAGCCAGCACTGCAATGCATCGTGTAGTGGCACATCACCACCGAAATGCGGCACCGGCGTGCGCAGCACGGGCAGCCACGGCACCAGCCAACCGCTGTGATTGCCGTGCGTGATGCCATCGAGCACCACATGACTCACACCGCCGATCCAGGCCGAACACGCCACGGAGGCCCAGTCGCGCCAGGTGACAGGGGCCCGCAGCGCCAGCAGGTCGTGCAGGCGCCACTCGGGATGATCACGCAGGTAGGGCACCAGCACGGGAAGCAGGATCGTGGTGAGCACCCACACCAGTGCCATCGTCAACGGCACGGTGAACCACAGCTGCGCCGACAGCGTGTGACTGAAGAGCCAGTCGTGCGACATGCGCCCGATGAACTCGAGATCGGGCGCCATGCTGCCGATGCAGAGCGCCAGTCCGGAGAATCGATGCGGCCAGCGCATCTTGAGCGGCAACACGAGCGCCTGATGGGACAGGATGGTCGCGGGCATGGCTCGATGGCGTCGGGTGAAAGCGTTTCGACCGTGGACTCGACCGTGGACGCCCTCGAGTCTCTGCCCCTCGTGGCACGAAGCGTTCTCCGCCATGTCGCTGCCGTGGCTCGGTTCAGCAACGGATGCGTGTCCGCTCCGGCCGCACGCACGCTCAGCAATACGTGCCCGAACACCGGGCTCGCTCGTCCTTCACTCGGCCCGCCGTAGGGTGCCGGTTGCAAAACAGCCGTCCCATACGGACTTTCGGGAACTCTTGCCACCGGTGTGACAGCGTGCCTCAACTCGACCGTGTACTGACCCGCCTCGAAGCCGGCGCCGCCTCGGCGATCCTGCTCGAAGCCGATACGCCCATTCGCTGCGTGACCCCCAACGGGCCGCAGCCGGTCAGCACACAGGTGCTCACACGGGCCCAGGTGCTGGCGCTCGTCAGCGAAATGGCGGGGGCCGACGACAAACCGGCCGTTACCGCGGGCGCGGGCATTCGGTTCCTGTACGCCTGGAACGACAAGCAGTGGCTGGTGCAGCAGGAGAGCGACGCGCCGGTGCGCTTGCGTATCCGCCAGTGGGTGGACAAGCCAGGACCGTCCGATCCCAGTGTGCCCGAAGGCACGCGGCACCTGCGCCGTCGCGCGTCAGACAAGCCACTCGGCTCATTCGAGAGCGAAGCCGCTGCCCGCGAAGCCATCGATCGCCTGCTGCGCGAACAGGTCCGACGCGGCGCGGCCGATCTCCACCTGCGGGTGGGGGAGCCACCGATTCTGCGTATGGGCGGTGATCTGGTGCGCATCGAAGGCGAACCGGTGCTCGACGATCCTACTGTGTCGGGCATGCTGTGGTCCATCATGCCGGACAAGAACAAAGCCGAGTTCGACGGCAGCTGGGACACCGACTTCGCGCACGAAATTCAGGATGTCTCGCGCTTCCGTGTGAACGTGCTGCGTGACCGCAATGGCGTGGCGTCGGTGATCCGCACGATCGCCACCGGGACGGTGACGGTGGAGCAGATGGGCATCTCGCAGGAGGTGCAGCAGCTCTGTCATCTCACCAAGGGGCTGGTACTGGTGACCGGCCCGACCGGTTCCGGCAAGTCCACCACACTCTGCGCCCTGGTGGACCTGATCAACCGCACGCGCTCCGATCACATCATCACGATCGAAGATCCGATCGAGTTTGTGCACCAGAGCAAGAAGTGCCTGATCACTCAGCGCCAGGTGGGCGTGCACACGCAGTCGTTCAAGAGCGCCCTGCGTGCTGCGCTGCGCGAAGATCCCGACATCGTACTCGTGGGTGAGCTGCGCGACCTGGAAACGATTGCCATTGCCCTGGAGACTGCTGAAACGGGTCACCTGGTGTTCGGCACGTTGCACACCAGCACGGCCGCGTCGACGATCAATCGCATCGTGGACCAGTTCCCGGCCGATCGTCAGGACCAGATTCGCGTGATGCTCTCCGAATCGCTCAAGGGTGTGGTCTCGCAGACGCTCTGCCGCAAGATCGGCGGTGGCCGCGTGGCCGCACGCGAGATCCTGCTGGTGAACAAGGCCGTCAGCGCGCTCATTCGTGAAGGCAAGACGGTGCAGATCCCGAACATCATCCAGACCAATCGCCGCCTCGGCATGGAGACGCTGAACGACGCGCTTCTCGCCCTGGTCAAGAACAAGACCATCGAAGCCGAAGAGGCCTTCGTGAAGTCGGTGGAGAAGAAGGAGATGGCCGTGAAACTCAAAGCCCTGGGACACTCCCTCGAAGGACTGACCTCGGAAGAATGAGAGTTCAGATATCTGAGTTCTGAGATCTGACGGAGATAGATGGTGAGAAAACAGATATCCTAGATGTCAGAAGCCTGAGCACTGGCGCCAGCCGACTTTCGTGCGCCACCAACGGGCAGTTTGGGGTGCGTCAAGTCAGAAGGCAGCCTGACTCGTGCACTCAGGCCTCTGATCTCGTGGTGCGTCTGGTCTCTCACCATCTATCTCCGTCAGATCTCAGATATCCGAACTCTGACTTCTGATATCTGACCACCTTTAGGCGGCGACTTCTGGTCCCGCTTCCCGCGCTGCGCCTGTGAGTATCGCCGCCGTGTCCCGCGCGATCCGGTCACCGATCTGCTCCAGTGGCAGGTCGTTGCGGTCGGTGCCAAATGGCTCCTCGATTTCCGTCGCCAGCAACTCCAGTCCCATCGTCGCGAAGAACGTGAACATGCTCGCGATGATGGTGCCATAGCCGAACTCGCGCGCCAGTCCGAACGGCAGTACCAGTGCGTAGAGCAGCACGAACTGCTTCACATATGAACTGTACGAGAACGGAATGGGCGTATTGCGGATGCGTTCGCAGGCGCCGGTCACATCGTCGAACTGCAGCAGCAGTGGCGTGAGAGAGACGATCGCCTCGCGCGGAAGCTGGCCGCTGGCCACGTCGGCATGAAAGCGGTGCGACAGGCGCTGCACGAGCTCATTCGGCAGGTGAGGGCCCTGCGTCCCTCGTGGGAGGCGCAGGTGCGCGGCCAGCGTCACGGGGAATTGCTCGAGCAGCGACGCATAGTCGCTGCGCTGTGGCGCGTTCGCGGGCAGCAGGGCATCGAGCTGGTGTGCGAGACCACGCGAAATGTTCACCAACTGTCCCCACAGGCGTCGTCCTTCCCACCACCGGTCGTACGAGGTGTTGGTGCGGAAGACCAGCAACAGACCCAGAATGATACCGAGAATGGACAGCAGCGACGGACCGAGCGGTACGGCCACGCGGAAATAGTCCGTCTCCACCCACACCACGAGTGCCGCGTACAGCCCCGCGCCCACCACATCGAGCGCGAGGGTGCGGAAGACTGGACTGTGCGGGAAGTCCAGCAGAATGCGAAACCAGTTTTTCGGATCGTACGTGATCATGAACGCCGCCCGGAGCAGCGAGAACGGCTATTGATCAACGAGCCGCAGCCACGCATTCCATCTCCACACGTGCACCAAAGAGCAACGTCGCCTGCACTGCCGCACGCGCGGGATACTTGTTGTCCGTGAAGTACGACCGATACACCTCGTTCATCGCCGGCCACTCCGCGAGGTCGGCCATGTACACCGTGCACCGAGCGATACGATCCATCCCCGAGCCCGATGCGGCAAGCGTCGCCTTGATGTTCTCCAGCAGCTGCTTCGTTTCGGCCTGAATGCCACCCGGAGCCAGCTTGCCATCCGGCAGCGTACCCAGTGTGCCCGACACGAACACCAGATTGCCCACACGCACCGCGGGTGAGAACGGGTTCGCCGGCGGTCCATCGGGCTGGATGAACTCGGGGTTCGGGTTGGCCACTGCGGGACCGGCTGAGGCGGCTGCCCCGGCCGAGGTCTCCGCATCCTTGGGCGACGTGCAGGACACCAGCAACACGGCGCTGGCCAGCACCGCCGCGCAGGCGGTGGATGTGACGCGTAACCGAAGTCGGCTCGAAGCAGGGAGAGTTTCCATATCCCGAAGCTGAGCAGGAATCCGGCCGCGTCAAGCGCGTGCGCACGGCGGGATCCGGGCGCATACTACGACATGAGCGCGGCCCGCTCCTTCCCGGGTCGCCGCATGCACCGAGCGAACAGCAGGCGATGTTCGCGCCGAGGAGACTTCATGCAGACAGCGCAGACGACCGAGTTCGACGCGATCGTCGTCGGCTCCGGGATCTCGGGTGGTTGGGCCGCCAAGGAGCTGACGGAGAAGGGGCTCAAGGTCCTCATGCTCGAGCGGGGACGCAACATCGAGCACGTCAAGGACTACCCGAACGCCACCAAGGGACCGTGGGAGTACCCACACCGAGGTGGACGCACGCAGCAGATGATCGAGGACTATCCCGTCCTCAAGCGTGACTATCCGCTCAACGAGAAGAATCTCGACTTCTGGGTGAACGAGAAGGAGTCACCGTACACCGAAGCCAGGCGATTCGACTGGTATCGTGGCTATCACGTGGGTGGACGCTCGCTGATGTGGGGGCGCCAGTCGTATCGCTGGAGCGACTTCGATTTCGAGGCCAATGCGCGCGAAGGCATCGCGGTGGACTGGCCCATTCGGTACAAGGACATCGAGTCATGGTACTCGTATGTCGAGAAACACGCCGGCATCCAGGGCACCCGGGAGGGACTGCCGCATCTGCCCGACAGCGAGTTTCTCCCGGGCTTTCCGCTCAACTGTGGCGAAGAGCACGTCGCCGCGCAGATCAAGAAGAATTACGGCGGCAAGCGACACCTGATCATCGGACGCAGCGCCAATCTCACGCAGCCGCTGCCTGGCCGCGGGCAGTGCCAGACGCGCAACGCCTGCTGGCTGGGCTGCATCTTCGGCGCCTACTTCAGCACGCAGTCGTCCACGCTGCCGGCCGCGGTGAAGACCGGCAACCTGACGCTCAAGACACACGCCATCGTGCACGAACTCGTGTACGACAAGGATCGCAAGCGCGTGTCCGGTGTGCGCGTGGTGGATGCCATCACCAATGAGGCCACCGAGTATCGCGCCAAGATCTTCTTCGTGTGCGCGTCCACGCTCAACAGTACGTGGCTGCTCATGCGTTCGGCGCGTGACATCTGGCCTGGTGGACTCGGCAGCTCGAGCGGCGCGTTGGGCCACAACTTGATGGACCACCATTTCCGGCTCGGCGCCAGCGGCACGCTCGAAGGCTTCGACGACAAGTACTACTACGGCCGACGTCCCACCGGCTTCTACATCCCGCGCTTCCAGAATCTCTTCGGCGACAAGCGGCCGTACCTGCGTGGCTTCGGCTATCAGGGCAGTGCCAGCCGACAGGGTTGGGAACGCGCGGTCGCGGAGCTGGGCATCGGCGGTGCCTTCAAGGATGCCATGGCGCAGCCCGGTGGATGGACCATTGGGGCAACGGCCTTTGGCGAGATGCTGCCCGATCACCGCAACATGATCAGCATCGACGAGAGCAAGAAGGACAAGTGGGGCTTGCCGGTGCTCAAGATCGACTGTGCGATCGGCGAAAACGAACAGCTCATGCGCAAGGACATGACGACCGAGCTGGCCGAGATGTTCGAGAGCAGTGGCGCGAAGAACGTGCGCATGTTCGACAACGGCTACTTCCCGGGCCAGGGCATCCACGAGATGGGCACGGCGCGCATGGGCCGCGATCCAAAGACGTCGGTGCTGAATGCGAACAATCAGGTGTGGGACGCGCTGAACGTGTTCGTCACCGATGGTTCGTCCATGACGTCGGCAGCGGCCGTGAACCCCTCGCTCACCTACATGGCCCTGACAGCGCGCGCCGCCGACTTCGCGGTGAATGAACTCAACCGCCGCAACCTGTAGGAGGCGCTCATGACCAACGAACCGGAAGTGATCATCACGCCGCTGGGCATGCATCGCCGCGAGGCCATCCGGCGTGTGAGCCTGCTGCTGGGTGGAGTGGCATTTGTGGGTGGCACGTCGTTGCTCGAAGCCTGTGCCGGTGACGCGCCAGCCGGCGGCCGGAGTACTGGTGGTGGCAAGGCCATCGGCACCTTCAGCGTGCAGGACCAGGCATTTCTCGACGAGATCGCGGACACGATTCTGCCCACGACAGACAAGTCACCGGGCGCCAAGGCTGCTGCGACCGGGGCCTTCATGGCGTTGATGGTGACGGACACTTATACGCCGGAAGATCAGGCCATTTTCCGGTCTGGCATGTCGTCGGTGGATCATGCCTGCCGCACAGCACATCGCACGTCGTTCATGGATGCCACATCCGAGCAGCGCACGGCGGTGCTCGCACAGCTCGATCAGGAACAACACGGTTACATGCGCGACCGAAAATCCGGTGAACCCACGCACTACTTTCGTATGATGAAGGAGCTCAGCCTGCTGGGTTTCTTCACGTCGGAGATCGGCTACAACCAGGCGATGCGCTACAAGGAAACGCCCGGCGCCTTCGAGCCATGCACCCCCTACACACCCGGTGAAACGATCTGGGCATCACACGCCTGATCATTCGCCAACAGACACCATCCCGCCAACCACCTCCATGTTTCACACGATCGACGAATTCCGCACCCAGTGGGCCTGGGAATCCGAGCAGACGCAGATTGTGCTCGACAGGCTCACCGATGCCTCGCTCGCGCAGGCGATCGACGACGAGAGCCGCACGCTGGGCCGTATCGCCTGGCACATCACGCAGACGGTTCCGGAGATGATGAACCGGACGGGACTCGCCGTCGGTGGAGTGAGCGAGCATGACCCGGTGCCAGCCACGGCCGCCGAGATCAGCGCGGCGTATCGCGCAGCCTGTGCATCGCTGCTGGATGAGTTGGCAGCCAAGTGGACCGATGACGTGCTGACCACTGAAGACGACATGTACGACATGCGCTGGTCCAAGGCCCAGACACTCGGCGTGCTCATCATCCATCAGGCGCATCATCGTGGCCAGATGACGGTGCTCATGCGCCAGGCGGGGCTGCGTGTGCCGGGCATCTATGGTCCAGCGCGGGAAGACTGGGCAGCATGGGGAGCACCGGCCCCGGCCGTCTGACTACCCGGGATTCAGATGTCTGATATCAGAGGTCTTCTGATATCAGACGGAGATAGATGGCGAGAGAACAGACACACGACGAGATCAGAGGTCCGAGTGCACGGGGCGGGCTGCCTGCTGTCGTGACGCGCAGAGGTCAGCGCACCCGTTCCCGCGGATGCCGGTCGGGAGTGCACGACAGGCAGACCACGTCAGTGCTCAGGTTTCTGACCTCGTGGTGTGTCTGTTCTCTCACCATCTATATCCGTCAGATCTCTGAATTCAGAACTCTCCTCTCTGCCCTCTGAACTCACCGTCTGAGTGACGCTTGTTCGTTGGCCGTTGTTCGTATGGGAGCATCCCGCCTCGAGGTTCGTATGAAGCTCCGCATTCTTCCATTGTTCTTGCTTCTGGCGTGCCGCGGTGATGTCACCGGGCCCGAATCGGCGATTCAGTTGACACTGGTATCGCCGCCTGTCGAGGCGATGGTGGGGGACTCCCGCCAGGTCGATGTCGTAGTGACGAACACGGGTACCACCCCGATGACATTGGAAATGGGCTGCAACTCGCTGCTCATGGAGACGCAGCAGGGCAAACATTTCGCGACCGGTAGTTACCGGATCTGTGTCGCGTCGCTGCGGGTTGTCGAACTGGCCGGCGGCGTATCGATAGCGCTCAAGGCCGGATGGAACGTTGGCCTGCTCGACACGCCATCCAGAGACCACACGCAGTTGCCCGCTGGTCGCTATACCGTGCGCGGCCGGCTACTGATCGGGAAGGTGGCGGTCTATTCCGACACCACCAGCGTGAACATCCGGGCCAAACCCGAGTAACGACGAATTCAGATTACTGAAGTCAGAGATCCGAGATCTGACGGAGATAGATGGTGAGAGGTCAGACCATCCTGGATGTCAGAAGCCTGAGCACTGACGCCGTCGACCTATCGTGCGCTCTCGACGGGCATCGGACAGACCGGGCCGCCATGCATCACACGCCCCGTCTGGCGTCTGCCTGTCACGACGGAAGACAGCCCGCCCCGTGCACTCAGATCTCTGATCTCGTGGTGCATCTGTTCTCTCACCATCTATCTCCGTCAGATGTCTGACGACCTCTGAACTCTGGCATCAGACATCTGACAAAAAGAAAGGGCCCTTTCGGGGCCCAATCCTTACTTCCGCACCACCGGTTCCAGTCGCACGATCGGTGTCGGCTTCCCGGCCTGATCATCGATGGCCAGATAGATCAGCCCATCCGGTCCTTGCCGCACATCGCGGATGCGCCCCTGACCCTTCACGAGATTGTCGGCCACTTCAGCCTTCTGGCCGTCGAGTGTCACACGCACCAGGCGCATGCCAGCGAGACCACCCACGAACAGGCTGTTGCGCCATTCGGGGAAGCGTGTGCCCGTGTACAGCAGCAGGCCCGACACCGCGATGGACGGCACCCACACATTCTTCGCGTTCTCCATGCCCGGTGCCATCGTGCCGGAGTGAATCGCCTTGCCCGGGCCGTAGTTCACACCGAACCCCACCACCGGCCAGCCATAGTTCTTGCCGGCCTGCGAGAGATTGAGTTCGTCGCCGCCCTGCGGGCCGTGCTCCGTCTCCCACACATCGCCCGTGGTCGGGTGCACGATGAGGCCCTGCATGTTGCGATGACCGTAGCTCCAGATCTCCGGCTTCGCACCCGCCTGCTTCGCGAACGGATTGTCCGCCGGCACGGTGCCATCATCGTTGAGGCGCAACACCTTGCCGTGATGATTGCTGAGATCCTGTGCCGGATGCTTGGCCAAGTCGCCTTCAGGCGGGATCTGGCGATCACCAACCGTCATGAACAAGTGACCACTCTTGTCAAAGGCCACGCGTGAACCAAAGTGCCCCGGACGGCCGCGCGTTTCAGCGATGAAAATGTCCTTGCCGTCTACCAGCGCGTCATTCACGAAGCGCGCGCGATAGAGCGCCGTCGTGGAGCCGCCCGTCACCTGCTTGCTGTAGGTGAGATAGACGAACTGGTTCTGCGCGAAGTTGGGGTGCACCACCACATCGAGCAGACCGCCCTGTCCGGAAGCCACCACGGCCGGCACACCCGCGACCGGTGCAGCGACCAGCGCACCGCGGCGCACGATACGCAGTCGGCCCGGGCGCTCCGTCACCAGCATGTCGCCAGACGGCAGGAACGCGATCGCCCACGGATTCACGAAGCCGTCTGCCACCTTCACGACGCGATAGTCGTGCAGCGATGACTTCTGTACACCCGTCAGGATCACGGGCGACGGGGCTGCTGCCGCCTGCGCGTAAGCAGACTGCGGCACGGCGGACAACGACAGCGACGCAGCGACAGCCGCAGCGACACGTCGCGAAGTGGGGCGGTTCATGCAATGCTCCGGTAAGCGGGGAAGTCGGTCCCCGGAAAGGTACGCGCCGAACAGGGCGATTTCACGTCGACAACGACCCCTATCGGGCCGACAGCTCGTCGGCATAGGCGGACAGCACGCGGACCGTGTTGACATGCACCGCCACCGTGTCCTCGATGTTCCGGCCGTAGCCACCCGACATCGTCACGCACACCGGCAGCCCCACCTCGCGACAGCTGGCGATCACATACCGATCGCGCGCCTTGAGCCCTTCGAAGGTCAGCGACAGGCGCCCCAAACGGTCTCCCTCGTGCGGGTCGGCGCCCGACAGGTACACCACCAGATCGGGACGCGCACGTCGCAACACGTCGGGCAGGTGCTCCTGCAGCAGTGCCAGATACGTCTCGTCTCCCGTACCATCCTCGAGCTCCACGTCCAGCGTGCCGGGCACCTTGTGAAACGGGAAGTTCTTGGCGCCGTGCATGCTGAAGCAGAACACCCGCTCATCGCCCGCAAAGCAGCCGTGCGTGCCATTC
>NZ_DASWXE010000134.1:0-18458 GCF_036405635.1 Gemmatimonas sp.
GCCTCGTGCGCATCGCCGCCCTCCGTGACGCCCTGCGTGCAGCAGGCCCCTCGCCATTCCTCGGCGGGGATAGCTGGACCGCCAATGCCGACCTGCTGCTACAGCTCGCGCCGCATGCGCGCCGCGTAGAGTCGGTGCCCATGGAGCCCACGTACGGCGTGCGCATGCGCGAAACACGCCGCGTGGCCATGCGGGACGGCCTGGCCGTGCTCAAGTGGGCCTGGGGCGCACGCAGCCGGAAGGCGGTGATTGGGTCGGAGACGGAGAGCAGCAACGAAGGTGGCCGCGGTGAGCGCGGCCAGCGTCGCCGCGAGGAAGGCGGACGTGACGCCCGGCGTGATCGACGCGACGAGCCGGAGCTGTCGGTGGAGCGGCTGCGCGAGAAGGTGCGTGAGCGCGAAGGTACGCGCGGACTCGATGGCGCCCCGCCACCGGAGACACGGCGCGAGCGTCAGCGTTCACGTGAACGGGACAAGGACCGCGAAACTGAAAGCCGTTCGGGTGAGCGTCCCCAGGAGCGGCCGCCCGAACGGAGCGCCGAATCGTCGTCCCGCCGTGAGCGAGGTCACGATCGCAGCAGCGAACGTGACGGCGAGCGCCCGGCCCGTGCGGAGCGGGGTGAACGCTCCTCCCGTCCTGAGCGCCAGGAACGCGCACCGCAGGAACGGGCGCCCCGTGGCCGCAATCGAACCGACGGAGCGGCATCTTCCGACGGCGAAGCGACACCGGCACGGGAAGCTCGCCCGCCCCGTGGACGTGGCGGCGATGAGCAGCCCCCGGCACGTCGCCCGCGGCGGGAAGACGCACGTGAGGAAGCGCCGCGCGCGGCCTTCGATGCGGGACTTGAGCTGGACGATCCGTTTGCTCCCCCGGCGCCGCGGCGTGACCGGTTCGAGCAGGTGCTCGATGGCCGCCCCGAGCGCCCGTTGCACCGCGACAGTGCCTCTGAAGCGTCTGCCTCCGAGTCCGCCTCATGGACTGGGGATACCGAGCCCCGGGTGTCGCGCGACGCCGTGCCCGGGCACTCAGCCGATACCCGTCCGCGAGTCACGCACCCGACCGCGGTCGACGATGATGTTTCGGATGTCGACGACGCGGATGTGGGCGAGGGCGACAACGCCGAAGACGGTGCAGAAGGTGAGGGCCAGCCACGGAAGCGCCGTCGCAATCGCCGCAGCCGTCGTGGCCGCAAGCGGCGCAGCGGCGAGGGCGGCGAAGGCGAGAGCGAGGCGAGTGACTCGGTCGACGCAGATGGCGAAGGCGCATCGGGGGAAACTGCCGGCAGCGAAGACGGAGAAGCGGCCCCCCGCGCGCCGCGCGGCCGCCCACCTCGTCCTCTGGAAGGTGCCCCGGTCGCGCCGCGCGCACAGGGCGACGGTGACGAATCCGGGGACGATTCCGCCGATGAACCGTTGGATGATGCGTCAGAAGAATTCGACGAGGAGTCATCGGCTCGTCCGCGTCGTCGCGGACGACGTGGACGTCGCGGCGGCGCGCGTCGCTCCCGTGGCCGGCGTGATCGCGGCGATGGGGAGTCGGGCGGGGAGAGCGGTGACGCGCAGGATTGAGTGCGGCGCGCTGTTCTTTACCTGACGTGAATTGAACTACGGCGGTGCGAGGCTCAGCCTCGCACCGCCTTTTCAATGCGATCTGCCGTGGCCGGACTCACAATCCGGATCACGAAGTACACGACCGCGCCCACCAGAATGATGCGCACGGCCAGCCAGAGCAGCGCAAACAGCAGCGCCACGAGTGGGCCGAGGAGTCCGAACACGAGCTTGAGGGCTACCAGGCCCACGAGCGCGATGAGTCCAACCGTAAACAGAGTGCGAAACATGAGCGCCTCAGCGCGTAAAGATGTCCGTTTTCATTACGCGCAGCTCGGTCCGGAGGTTTCTTTCCGGCTGCATTTCTGGCTATTTCCCGTTAGGCGGTTACCATGCTGTTTCCCCGGATGATACCGCGGGCTAGCTTCCGCAGTTCACGTCCCGGAGGGTTCAACTGATCCCGCCGGGCCCACACGCTGGCAAGGTATGGCCGAGCAACTCGTTCAGATCATGGGGCGCCACCGGCGCGATCCGCTCCCGGAGCGGAAGCCTAATTGGCTCAAGGTGAAGGCGCCCGGCGGTGAAAACTACATCCGCCTCAAGCACCTCATGCGGGAACTCAACCTGCATTCGGTGTGCGAAGAAGCGCATTGCCCGAACATCGGGGAATGTTGGCAGCACGGCACGGCCACGTTCATGATCCTGGGAAGCGTCTGCACGCGAAACTGCGCCTACTGCGCCGTTTCGCACGGACGTCCCCCCGCCTACGATATCGAAGAACCGGCGCGTGTTGCACAGGCGATCGGTGAGCTCAATCTCCGGCACGCCGTCATCACGTCGGTAGACCGCGACGACCTGCCCGACTTCGGCGCGTACATCTTCGCCGAAACCATCCGGCAGATCCGGCAGCGCCTCCCCGAGTGCTCAGTGGAAGTGCTCGTGCCCGACTTTCAGGGTAACGAGGATTCCATCCGTGCCGTGCTCGAAGCGCGCCCGGACATCTACAACCACAACACCGAAACCGTCCCGCGCCTTTACAAGAAGGCCCGCCCGGGCGGCAAGTATCCGCGTCTCCTCGAGATCTTCCGCATCGCCAAGCGGATCGCGCCCGACATCCCCACCAAGACCGGCATCATCCTCGGACTCGGCGAGACGAACGAAGAAGTCGTGGAAGTCATGAAGGACCTGCGCTCCGTCGACGTCGACATCCTGACGCTCGGTCAGTACCTGCGCCCGTCCGACTCCCACATCGAACTCGACCGCTATGTGAAGCCGGAAGAGTTCCGCTGGTTCTACGAGGTCGGCATGCAGCTGGGCTTCCGCCATGTCGAAAGCGGTCCCCTCGTGCGCTCCAGCTATCACGCATGGGAGCAGGTGCAGGCCGCTTCGCTGGCCTGACACCTCCCACGCGCTCCCTTCCCTTCACGACGGCTTCAACGGATGCCCGCCAAGAAAAAATCGGACACCGCGGTGTCCTCCAAATCGGAGAACGCCGCTTCGGCGTCGCGCCAGGACCAGCGTACGCTGCATCGGGAGTTGCTGTACTCCATGCTGCTGCAGCGCCGGTTCGAGGAGCGCTGCGCCGAGATGTATGCGATTGGTCGCATTGGTGGCTTCTGCCACCTCTATATCGGTCAGGAAGCGGTATCGACCGGTGTGATCGCTCAGCTCCGTCCCGACGATTACATCATCACGACGTATCGTGATCACGGGCAGGCGTTGGCGCGCGGCATGACGCCCAAGGCCGTCATGTCCGAACTCTTCGGCCGCCAGGACGGCTGCGCGAAGGGCAAGGGCGGCTCGATGCACATGTTCGACAAGCAGCTCGGCTTCCTCGGCGGCCACGGTATCGTCGGCGGGCATGTGCCCATCGCGGCCGGTGTGGGCTTCGCCATCAAGTACCGCGGCGGCGACCAGGTCATCGCCTGCTTCATGGGTGAGTCGGTGGTGAACACCGGTGCCTTCCACGAAGCGCTGAACATGGCCGCGCTGTGGAAGCTGCCGTGTGTGTTCATCATCGAGAACAACCGCTACGGCATGGGCACCGCGCTCGAGCGCGCGTCGTCCATTCACGACATCTACAAGCGCGGCGCGTCGTACGACATGCCGCGTGACGTGGTGGACGGCCAGGACGTGCTGGCAGTGCGCAAGGCGATGGCCGAGTCCATCGAGCGCGCCCGCAAGGAAAGCATGCCCACCCTGCTGGAGATCCGCACGTACCGCTTCATGGGCCATTCCATGTCGGACGCGGTGAGCGGCACCTACCGCACGAAGGAAGAGCTCGAGCAGTACCTCAAGCGCGATCCCATCGTGCTGCATCGCCAGCGCATGGAAGATGCCGGAGAAATCACCGCCGAGGAAATCACGGCGATGGACGAAGAGATCAAGAAGATCGTGCAGGAAAGCATCGACTTCGCGGAAGCGAGCCCGGAGTTGCCGCTGGCGGCGCTCATGGAAGACATCCTCGTCGAAACCACGAGCTGAGGGCGCCGACAACCATGGCCATCATTACGTACCGCGAAGCGCTCAACCAGGCGCTGCGTGAAGAGATGCACCGCGACGACCGTGTGTTCCTGATGGGCGAGGAAGTCGCCGTGTATCAGGGCGCGTACAAGGTGTCAAAGGGACTGCTGCAGGAATTCGGAGAGATGCGTGTCGTGGACACGCCAATCACCGAACTCGGATTTGCCGGTGTGGGTGTGGGTGCCGCGATGGCGGGACTGCGCCCGATCATCGAATTCATGACGTGGAACTTCGCGCTGCTCGCCATCGACCAGGTGGTGAACGCGGCCGCGAAGATGCTGTACATGTCGGGCGGCCAGTTCCCGATGCCGATGGTGTTCCGCGGCCCCAATGGCGCGGCGCTGCAGCTGGGCGCGCAGCACTCGCAGGCGTGGGAATCGTGGCTTGCCCACATCCCCGGCCTCAAGGTGGTTGCGCCGGGCACACCGTACGACGCGAAGGGGCTGCTCAAGGCGGCCATTCGCGACGACAACCCGGTGTGTTTCCTCGAAGGCGAAATGCTGTACAACACCAAGGGTGAAGTACCCGAAGAGGAGTATGTCATTCCGCTGGGCAAGGCAGAACTCAAGCGCGAAGGCGAGCACTGCTCGATCATCACGCACGGCAAGATGGTGCTGGTGGCCATGCAGGCCGCCGACCAGCTCGCGAAGGAAGGCATCCGGTGCGACGTGGTCGACCTGCGCACCATCCGCCCGATGGATGTGGACGCGATCACGGAGTCCGTGAAGAAGACCAATCGCGCCGTGGTGCTGGAAGAAGGCTGGGAGATCTGCGGTGTTGGCGCGCAGGTGGTGGACTACGTACAGCGCTATTGCTTTGACGATCTCGATGCGCCCGTCGTGCGCGTGCACCAGGCCGATGCGCCGATGCCGTATACGAAGAGTCTCGAGAAGGCAGCAAAACCCGATCTGCCGAAGACGATCGCGGCGGTCAAACAGGTTCTTTACATCGACTGACCAGGCGACCACATGGCGACCAAAGTGATGATGGAGGCGCTTTCCCCCACGATGGAGGAAGGGCGCCTGGTGAAGTGGGTGAAGAACGTCGGTGACGCCGTGAAGAGCGGCGACACCCTGGCCGAGGTCGAAACCGACAAGGCCATCATGGAGCTCGTCGCGCGTGGGGACGGCGTGCTGCGCGCGCGTCTCGCCGAAGAAGGCACCACCAGCCCCATTGGTGCCGTCATCGGCGTGATTGCGGCCGCAGACGAAGACATCAGCGCGCTCACCAGTGGTGCGGCGGCCCCAGCGGCGGCGGCAGCAGAACCCGCAGCCGCGGCGGCTCCAGCAGCTCTTGCGGCACCAGTGGCCGAGCAGGCAGCAGCTGCACCGACTGCACAGATCGCTCCCGCAGCGGCTTCTGCTGCCCCCGCAGCTCCTGCGGCGGACGCATCGGCCGGTGGCGCCGTGCGCTCGTCACCGCTGGCGCGCCGGCTGGCCGCGGAGCGAGGGCTCAATCTGTCGGCCATCGCGGGCTCCGGCCCGAACGGTCGCGTGATTCGCCGGGATATCGAAGCGGCGGGCACCACGGCTGCCACAGCGTCGGCACCCGCCGCAGCACCGGCAGCCGCGGCACCGAGTGCGTCCACCAAGCCCACCGCGACTGCGGCACCAGCCATCCAGATCGATGGCGAGTACAAGGACGTCGCACTCACGCAGATGCGGAAGACGATCGCCCGTCGCCTCGGCGAATCGATCGGCCCCGTGCCCACGTTCTATCTCACGTCGGAAATCGACATGACGAACGTGGTGAAGCTGCGCGAACAGATGGTGGCCGCTGGTGATGCCTTCAAGGTGTCGATCAATGACATCATCATCAAAGCCGTGGCCGTCGCGCTCACGCGTCATCCCGAGTGCAACGCCCACTGGATGGGTGATCACATCCGCTACTTCTCGGCCGCACACGTTGGCATGGCCGTGGCCACCGACGATGGGCTCATCGTGCCGGTCATCCGCGACGCGCATGTGAAGGGGCTTGGTCAGATCGGGCGTGACGCGCGCGAGCTTGCCAAGAAGGCCCGTGAGCGCAAGCTCACGCCGGCGGAGTACTCGGGTGGCACGTTCTCGGTGTCCAACCTGGGCATGTTCGGGATCGACCAGTTCACGGCAATCATCAATCCGCCCGAAGCGGCCATTCTGGCGGTGGGTTCCACCGAGACCAAGCCGATCTGGGACGGTAACGCCTTCGTACCACGCCAGCGCATGCGCGTGACGATGAGCTGCGATCACCGGATCATTGACGGAGCCGTCGGGGCGCGGTTCCTTCAGACCTTCAAGCAGCTGCTGGAGTCGCCGCTGCTGATGGTCTTCTGACCGACATGCGGGCCGGTCAGCGATTCCCGGTGTATCACGGATTCTGCTGACCGGTCATCCGGTACCGTATCTCGGGACTTCATTTCGCTCTCAGGATGCCACCGATGGTCCCACATCGAACGCCCCGGTTTGCTGCGCATCTGCGCACGATCGGGGCGTTCGTGTCCCGGGCCGGCGCCATGGCCATGCTGGGGATGTTCCTGGTGCTGGCCGTGGCGTGCCACGAACGCTCCATCATCGATCCTGATCAGTTCCCTTCGGCGCTGGCGATCAACATCGAGGGACTGCCCAGTGGTGCCGATGCGGATGTGCGCATCACGGGCCCCAATGGGTTTTCACGCACGCTCACCTCGAGCGATTTCATCTCACCGGTGACTCCCGGTCGGTATTCGCTGCGTATCGGTGACGTGCGAAGTGGCGGCTTCACTTACGCGGCATTACCCGCACAGATCGATACCACGGTGCAGCCCGGAGACACGCTGCGGTATCGGGTGCGACTCGAAGTGGCCACGGGCGCGCTGTCGGTGCAGATCAGCGGATTGCCGGGGGGCGTGCCGGCATCGGTGCGCATCAATGGCAATGGGCTTTCGCGCGTCGCCAACGGCAGTGTCATCTTCGGTGACCTGCCGCCGGGTGTGTATACCGTGAGCGCCGATTCCGTAAACGCTGGGGGAACTGCGTTTCGCGGCACTGCGCCGGCACAGGTGACGATCACCGCATCGCTCACACCAGCGACGCTCGTGGTGTCATACACCAACGTGCTCGGTGTGCTGTTGCTCAACGGCACGGGACTTCCCGCCGGCGCGTCCACGTTGCCTATCGAACAACGCCCGACCGCGCGCCTGCAAGGCCCACTGCAGGTCGATCGGCTGGCCAGCTTCGGTGAACTCGTGGCCGTGCCCGTGGGCAGCTACACGATCGCGCCACAGCCCGTGACGATCGGCACGCGGCTATTCACACCCGCCACGCGCAGCATCACACGCAACATCGGCAGTACCGTCCGCGATACCGTGTCGGTGGCGTATCAGGAAGTCACCACACCCATCAATCTCACCATCGACAATGTCGTGGTGACCCAGGCCGTGCAGCGGGCGGACAATGGTATCCCGCTCATTACCGGACGCGACGCCCTGCTGCGGGCATTCGTCCGTTCGGACCGACGCACGACCCTGCGCCCGATCGCGCGGGCTCGCATCTACGATGGCACCACCGCCATCGCGACGCTGCTGCTCACGCCACCCGATTCCGGTGTGCCCACCGTGCCCATCGATGGGCAACTGGGCACCACCTATCGCACGCGTATTCCGGCGGACCTCGTGCGCGCGCAGCTGCGTGTGTCGGTGGAAGTAGATCCCGACAGCACGCTGGGTGAAGTACAGCGCGGTGACAATTTCTGGCCAACGGGAGGCCAGCCGCGGTCGCTGACAGCCACCACCGTACCGCCATTTGCCGTGCGCTTTGTGCCGGTGTTGCATGGTGGCGCGCTCGGTGACGTCACCAGCGCGGCACAGGAGCGCTATCTCGCCGTCGCGCGCGCACTCTGGCCCATCGTGCAAGTGACCTCCGATGTACGAGCTGCATTCACGTCATCGGCACCGTCACTGCAGCCCACCGATGCCAATGGCGCGTGGAGTGCCCTGCTCAATGAACTGCGTGCGCTCAAGGCACTCGATGGCGCGCCCGCCACGACACACTACTACGGCGTGGTGCATCCGCCCTACAGCGACGGTGTGTTCGGCCTCGCGCTGGTTGGTACGCCGGTCGCAGTCGGATGGGACCGGCGCGATGTCGGCGTGATTGCTGCGCATGAGTGGGGGCACAACTTCGGACGGTTGCATGCGCCCTGCGGTGATGCACCCAATGTCGACGCGAGCTATCCCAACATCGGTGCCGCCATCGGACTGGTGGGCTGGAACAGCGCCTCAGATGCTCTGCAGGGGGCGAGTACTCCCGACATCATGAGCTACTGCTCGCCAGCATGGGTTTCGGAGTACAGCTACACGCGTGCGCTCACGTTTCGGCAGGGCACGACCGCCAGCACCAGTGCGCGTCCGCTCAACGCCAGCGCGCAGGATGGACTGCTGGTGTGGGGGCGTGTGGTGAATGGGCGCCTGATTGTGGAGCCGGGCTTTCATGTGGTCGCCCCCATCACGCCGCCGTCGGTCTCGCCCACGCACATGGCCGAACTGCTCGACAACAACGGACGGGTGCTGGTGCGTTTCCCGCTCGACGCCGAACGCGTGAGCACCGAGTACCCGAATCACTCCGCCAGCGAGGACCGTCAGTTCGCGGTTGTGATTCCCTGGCAGGACGCGTGGGAGGGTACTCTCGACGCCATCCGTGTGCAGGACGTGCGTTCACCCCTCATCGCGGTGGCGCGACATCGCGGAACCGAGCCCAGCATGGCCTTGCTGCTGGATGCACGCACGGGCGCCGCGCAGGGTTTCATCCGCGGCACGAACGTCACGGCAGCGGCACTTCCGGCAACGCGACATGGATCACACGATACGACCGCGCACGCGCGCGTGCTGTGGTCTGATGGGGTACGTACCCGGATGAGCGCAAAAAACTGACGACAGCGTGACGTTCTGTGCGGGAATTGGCGTGCCCGAATGCACGCTCTGCTCGTCCTTCGGCAGACCCGTTCCCAATGCCATGTCGACAGCACTGACTCTTCGCTCCCGTTCATTCGGCTCCCTCGCCCGCCAGCTAACCATTGCTGGCAGTCTCCTGCTCGCCGCCGCGTGTGGTGGTGGTGATGCAGCGGGTGGATCCGGTGGACCGACCACGCCGCCCACGCCCGTCACGCCCGCGCCAGTGCCACCAGGCATCCTGGCCATCATGGCCACAGGGCTTCCGGACGGCGTGCCCCTGCAGGTGAATGTGGTGGGCCCGTATCCGGGCTCCACGTTCTCGCGGACGGCGAGTGGCCCGGCGACATGGACGGATATCCCCTCCGGCCGCTATGCGGTCACCGTGCGCCCGGCGCGCGGCGCGGTGGGTACGTTTGCCGGCGCCCCTGCCACGTTTGATGTGGACGTGCCATCGGGCGCCGCCACGACGGCCACCGGCGTCTATCGTCCCGTGCCGTCGGCCATGTCCGTGAACGTGACTGGATTGCCGAACGGTGCCGCGGCCGCTGTGACCATCACGCCGCCCAACAGCACGCAGATCCCGGTCACGCAGTCGTCCGTGCATGTCGCACCGCAGTTGGGTGCCGGCCAGCTCACGCCCGATGCCTGGCGCCTCGCCACGCAGACCGTCACCATCGACGGCGCGCGCTATTCGGCATCACCCGCCGCGCTCGACACGGTCGTCGCATTCGGCGACACGGCACAAGCGAACGTGCGCTACACCATCGCATCGGGCTCGCTCGCTGTGGTCGTCGCGGGGCTGCCCGCATCCGTGCAGGGCAATGTCCTGATCATCAATCCGGACAACAGCACGCGCACCATTGATCGTACCACGACCGTCACCGGTCTCACACCGGGACGCTATCGTCTGGTGGCGACGTCGGTCTTCCAGCAGCTGGGCCAGCAGCGCACCACCTTCCGCGCTCCCGCCGATACGCTCGACGTGAATGTGGTGGCTTCGCTCGTCGCCGCACCGGCTACTGTCACCTACGTTGCGCAGGTGGGTCGCCTCGTGCTCGATGTGACCGGGTTGCCTGCGCAGGCCGCCGGTGCGATCACGCTCACCGGCAACGGTGTGTCGCGCACGCTCACCACGAGCGGCACCATCGATTCGCTGCCGGTGGGCACGTATGTGCTTGCCGCCACAGCCGTCACGGCTGGCTCGGGCGCCGATCCGGACCGATACGCACCGACAATCACATCGCAGAACATCACGATCGCGACTGGTGCATCGGCCAACGCGTCGGTCGCCTATGCCTTCGCTTCCGGCTCGGTGGCCATCACGCTGCGCGGCCTCCCGGAAGGCGCCGCCGGTGAGGTGACCCTGTCCGGACCGAACGGATTCTCGCGTGTTTTCCGCGCTTCTGGTTCGGCGGCAGGCCTCGTGCCGGGTCGCTACACGCTCGTCGCACGCAGTATCACCGTGGGCAGTCAGGTCTACGGTGTGGTGCCGGCCTCGCGCACGATTGATATCGTCGCGAGTATCACGCCCATCGCGCTGTCACTGCAATACGATGTCATCCCTGTCGTGATCGACGTACCGGTCACGGGTCTGCCGGCCGGTTACAATGCGTCCATCTCGCTCATCGGGCCGGCCGGCGAGCACTACTCCGTGATTGCCACGCAGCACATTGCACCAGTAGCACCGGGACGGTGGCGCCTCTCCGCCAATGCGGTGACGACCCCCACCGGCACCTTCATCCCCACGCCGGCATCGCGCGATACCGTCGCCCAGCCCGGTGACACGCTCGATTTCGGTGTGCGGTATGCCATCAACAGTGGCTCGCTCGCACTGGCCGTGACCGGCCTGCCAGCCGGCGTATCCGGTGCGGTGTCGATCAGTGGCCCGTCCGGCTTCAGCCGCACCGCCACAGCGACCACGACCTTCACCGGTCTTGTGCCGGGTAACTACACGGTCATCGCCACCAACGTCACCGTCAGCGGCACCACCTACAGCGCCTCCCCGACGTCCCAGGCGGTCACCGTCACCGCGTCGAACGTCGCGGCGCCGGCCACCGTGACCTACTCCCAGGGCACGGGCTCCATGAACATCACCGCCACCGGCTTGCCGGCTGGCAGCACGCCCACCTTCCAGCTGACCAACGGCGCCACCAGCCGCACCCAGACCGGCGCGGGCACCGTGACAGGTCTTGCCTCCGGCACATGGACCATCACGGCCGCGGATGTGGTCAGCGGTACCACCACGTACGCGCCAACCCCCACCGCGCGCGCGGTGCCCGTTCCGGTCAATGGCACGGGCTCCGCGTCGTTCGCCTACGCCGCTGGCGGTGGTGGTGGTCCCGGTGGCCTCAACTACCGCATCGCGGGGGCCTACCTCACGCAGGCCATTCAGAAGTTCGATGGCTCGGTGCCACTGGTCGCTGGGCGTGACGCGCTGCTCCGTGTGTTCATCGTCGCCACCGGTACCAACAGTGCACGCCCCGATGTGCGCGTGCGGCTCTACGAGGGCAGCACGCTCATTCAGACCTCCACGATCGCTGCCCCCGAAGCCAGTGTCCGCACGTCAATGGCCGAAGGCACGATGAATTCCACGTGGAACCTGCTGGTGCCGGCGGCCAATGTGCGCCCCACGCTTCGCCTGCAGGTCGATCTCGATCCTTCCGAGGCTGTGCCGGACGCCGATCGCTCGGACAACAGCTGGCCCGCAGGCGGGTCCTCACAGCCCATCACCGTGAACACGGTGCCGCCGTTCGCGGTGCGCTTCATTCCGGTCGTGACCGGCGTCCTCACCGGCAACGTATCGGTGGCCAACAGCCAGCAGTACCTCAGTTCCACGCGCCGCCTATGGCCGCTCAAGGATATCAACTCCGACGTCCGCCTGCCCTTCACGTCCAGCGTGAGCACACTGCAGGCCAACGACGACAACAACGGCTGGCGCACGGTACTCAGTGAGCTCAATGCCCTGCGTGTGGCCGACGGCGCACCTTCCACCATGCACTACTACGGCGTGGTCAAGGTCACCTACAACAGTGGCATCGCAGGCCTCGGCTTCATGCCGGGCCGCTCGGCGATGGGCTGGGACTATCTGCCCAGTGGGGACGAGGTCGCGGCCCACGAGTGGGGCCACAACTTCTCACGCAATCACGCCCCCTGCGGCGTGAGCGGCGATGCGAACTACCCATACCCCAATGGTGTCATCGCCAACTGGGGCTGGAACAGCCTGAACAACACGCTCGTGTCCCCGTCCTACACGGACGTCATGAGCTACTGCAACGACACCTGGATCAGCGACTACAACTGGTCGGCCGTGATGCAGTACCGGAATGGCACGGGCCTGGTCGCCTCAGCGCGCACCGTGGGATCCTCGCCCACCGATGGCTTGCTCATCTGGGGTCGCGTCGTCGATGGAGAGATCCAGCTCGAACCGGCCTTCCGGGTGAATGCCCCGATCACGCCGGTGGCCGCACGCCCGACCCACCGCCTCGACCTGCTCGGTGACGACGGCAGTGCCCTGCTGCAGCTCCCGATCGAGGCCGCCGCCATCGATCACGCCGCGAGCCGCCCTGAACAGCAGTTCGCCGTCGTCGTGCCCTGGTCGGCCGCTCTTGAAGCCCGGCTCTCTGGTGTGCGCGTGACCGACTCACGCCTCCCCACCCGCAGCGCCGTTCGCCGCTCCGACCGTTCACGTGGCCTCGCCAGCGCACAGCCCGCCCCGGGTGCCCGCATCCCCGGAGAGGCGGGGCCGGGCGCCACGCTGAGCCGAGAGGGGCGTCAGGTGCGGGTCAGCTGGAACAACCGCGCATTTGGCATGGCCATGGTACGCGACCAGGCCACCGGCCAGATCCTCGGCTTCGTCCGCCAGTCCGGCGCCGCAGTCGCCACCTCCGGACGCGCCGTCGACGTCGTGTTCAGCGATGGTGTAAGAAGTGAGACGGTCAGATAGCGGAAATCAGATGTCAGTCATCTGACGGATAGAGACGGGTGAGGCACCAGATGTCCTAGATGTCAGAGGACCGAGTGCCTGGGCCAGCGGGGTGCACCACCAACGGGGGTGCACCCCGCTGGCGTCTTCGGGTCCGAGGGATGCCACCGCTGCCGCGGCCGTGGCCGCGCACTCTGATCTCAGCCCCCCCGTCGCACACGAACGGCAGACGACGCCAGTGCTCAGGTCTCTGACCTCTACGAAGGTCTGACCTCTCACCATCTATCTCCGTCGGATCATCTGATTCTCTGACTTCGGATCTCTGATGTCTGTCAGGGTGGGTGCCCGGTGTATGCCTCTCCCGTTCCTGTCGCTAACTTTCGGTGCTGCTATTCACCGTCTTTCCCCGACTTCCATGGCTTTGTTCGACGTCATCGTCCTCGGCGGTGGCCCCGCCGGCTACGTCTGCGCCATCCGCTGCGCCCAACTCGGAATGCAGGTTGCCGTCGTGGAGCGCGAAGCGCTCGGCGGCACCTGCGTGCTCTGGGGCTGCATTCCTGCCAAGTCGCTCCTCGAGAGTGCCGGCCTCGCCCAGAAAATCGGCAAGGCGGCTGAACACGGCATCACCATCGACGGCGTGAAGCTCGACTTCGGTCCGGCCATGAAGCGCTCGCGCTCCGTCAGCCAGCAGAACTCCAAGGGTGTGGAGTTCCTGTTCAAGAAGTACAAGGTCCAGTGGCTGCGTGGCGAAGGCCAGCTCGAGAAGGGCAAGAAGGTCTCCGTCACCATCGACGGAAAGAAGGAAACCCACGATGCGAAGAAGGCCGTGGTCATTGCCACCGGCTCGCGCGTGAAGGGCCTTCCGCAGATCGGCCTCGAACTCGACAAGAACGTCGTGCTCTCGAGCGATGATGTGCTGGTCGCCGAGAAGGCGCCGGCGACGATGGCCGTGGTGGGCGCAGGTGCCGTCGGCGTGGAGTTCGCTGACGTGTTCGCCGCGTTCGGCACCAAGGTCACCATCCTCGAAGTCGCCCCGACCATCCTCCCCATCGAAGACGCCGACTGCAGCGCCGAGCTCGCCAAGGCGTTCAAGAAGCGCAAGATCGAGGTGCTCACGGGCGCCAAGATCTCCAACGTCAAGGTCAGCAAGACCGGCGCCACCATGTCGGTGGAAGCGGGCGGACAGACCCAGGCCCTCGAAGTGGAGAAGGTGCTCGTCGCCGCTGGCCGCGCACCCAACGTCGAAAAGATCGGTCTCGAAGCGGTGGGCATCACGAAGAGCGATCGTGGCTTCGTGAAGATCAACGACAAGTTCGAGACCAACGTGCCGGGCTACTACGCCATCGGCGACGTGGCCGGCAACCAGATGCTCGCCCACAAGGGCCAGCGCGAAGGGCATGTGCTCGCCGACCTGCTTGGCGGTCTGCATGCGCACCCGGTCAATTACAAGAACGTGCCGAGCTGCACGTACTGCCACCCGGAAGTGGCCAGCATCGGCCTCACCGAGCAGGCGTGCAAGGACCAGAAGCTCGACTACAAGGTGGGCAAGTTCCCGTTCAGCGCGAACGGCCGTGCCCGCACCAGCGGCGAGACCGATGGCTTCGTGAAGATCATTCGCGATGCCAAGTACGGTGAGATCCTTGGCGCGCACATTGTTGGTGCGCACGCCACCGAAATGATCCACGAGCTCGTGGTCGCCCGCGAGAACGAGTTCACGGTGGAAGAGATCGACCTCGCCATGCACGCTCATCCCACCCTCAGCGAAGCCATCGGCGAAGCCGTGCTGGATTCGCTGGGCAAGATGCTGCATGCGTGATGACAGCAGTCGCGGGTCGCAGGAGGCGGGTTTGGAGATGAACAGTCAGGTGATGAGTCCCGAGACGCGAGTCACGGAACCCGAAACCCGGCAGGTCACCCCCCAACCCGCCCCCCGCGACCCGCAACTGTTTGTGCTCGACCTGGGCCTCACGCCGTACGACGACGCATGGGCCCTGCAAAAGCGGGCTGCTGCTGCGCGTATCAGCGGGGAATTGCCTGAAGACTTGCTCATTGTGGTGCAGCATCCGCCGGTGGTCACACTCGGACGGAGCACCAAACCCGGCCATCTGCTCGCCACGCCGGAGCGTCTCGAGTCACTCGGTATCGCGCTGCGCGACGTCGAGCGCGGCGGCGACGTGACCATTCACGAGCCCGGTCAGCTCGTCCTGTATCCCATTGTCGATCTCAAGCGGCATCGCAAGGACCTGCATTGGTACCTGCGTCAGATCGAGGAAGGTATCATCCGCGGCCTCGCCACCTTCGGGCTCGAGTGTGGGCGCGTACCGGGGCTCACCGGCGTATGGCGCGGCGAGGATCCGATCGCCCGCCGCAAACTGGCCAGTATCGGGGTGCATGCGCGTGACTGGGTCACGTGGCATGGTGTCGCCCTCAATGTCTGCAATGACCTGAGCACCTTCGACTTTACCGTACCATGTGGCATCGATGGGGTGTCGATGGGTACAGTAGCGCGCGAGTGTGCGTCCGCGGGCTTACCCGTGCCCGACTACGAGGACGTGCAGCATGCCGTCGTGCATGCACTCGCCGACGTCTTCGCACTGGTGCCGAAGGCGTTGTCAGGATGTGATGACGACGCGGAATTGGAACAAGTGTGTGCTGCGTTACATATACGGCACGGGCACACTTCGTAACCTTTACCGCGAAGTACCCGCGTGCTAGCGTGGGCTGTGGCATCACGTTGTTGCAGCGATCGTTGCGTCACAGTGCTGGTTCCTTGTTGGCGATCATTACCCTACACCGCCTTCCAATGCGCCTCTCCTCCCGCCTCGCCCTCCCGCTGCTTGGCGTCCTCGCCATCAGTGCTTGTAAGGACGACAGTCCACCACCCCCGGCCGCCATCGCGGCGGTTACCTCGACGGCACTGACCGGTGTGGTCGGCGAATCCGTCGGCACGGTCACCGTGAAGGTCACGGATGCCGGTGGTGGTGTCGTATCCGGTGTACCGGTCACGTTTGCTGTCACCGATGGCGGCGGCTCCGTCGCCCCGTCCGCCGATACCACCGACAATGCTGGCCTGGCCAGCACGACGTGGCGCCTCGGCAATACGGTCACCGCACAGCGCGTGACCGCTACCGCGCAGGGTGTCACGGGCAACGTCAACTTCACGGCAACCGCCAGTGCTGGAGCACCGGCAACCATCGCCGTGCAGGCTGGTGACAACCAGACGGCTGTGGCCGGTGCCGCAGTGGCCACCGCGCCCTCGGTGGTCTTGCGTGACCGCTTCAACAACCCCGTTCCGGGCGTCTCCGTGTTCTTCACGGTGTCGGCTGGCGGTGGTTCCATCACGGGCTCCGGCGCCACCACCAACGCCAATGGCGTTGCGGCAGTGACCGAATGGCGCCTTGGCCCCTCGGTGGGTGCCAATCGCCTGTCTGCCCTCGCTGTGTACAACGGCGTGACCGGCAACCCGATCACGTTCAATGCGACCGCCACGCAGGGCTCCGCGGCGACCATCACCGCCCAGAACGCCACGACCATCAACGGGACCGTGGGCGCGCTGGTGACCCCGATCCCGCAGGTGCGGGTGACGGACGCTGGCGGCAACCCGGTTTCCGGCGCCTCCATCACCTTCACCGCCTCGACGGGTTCGAACGTGGTCGGCGGAACCAAGACCACCGACGCCAACGGTCTGGCGGCGCCGGACGGCTGGCAGCTGGGCAACGCGGCGCAGAACTACACCCTCACGGCGTCCTCGGGCACCCTGAGCACGGTGGTATTCACCGCCACGGCGCGCGCCGGTGCCATTTCGCAGGTTGCCATCTCGGCCGGCAACAACCAGTCCGCCGTCGTTGGTCGCGCGGTGGCCACGGAGCCGGCGGTGCGCGTCACGGACGCCCAGAACAACCCCATCGCCGGCGTCGAAGTCCTCTTCGAAGTCGTGACGGGTGGCGGCACGGCAGTGGGTCGCCGTCCGGTCACCAACGCCCAGGGTATCGCCACGGTCGGCGGCTGGACGCTTGGCGACGACATCGGCACGAATACGCTGCGCGCTACGGTGCAGGCGACGGGCACCATCACCGGCAACCCCGTGCTGTTCACCGCTACGGCCACGCCTGGTACCCCTGTGTCCATCACCGCCGTGTCCGGCACGAATCAGACGGCCACTGTGGGAACGGCGGTCCCGGTGGCGCCCTCGGTGATTCTGCGCGATAACCGCGGAAATCCCGTCAGTGGGATCACGGTCACCTTCTCCATTGCCAGCGGAAACGGCACGGTACAGGGTGCTACGGCCACGACCACCAGCGGCGGCGTGGCCACGGTGGGCGGCTGGACGCTGGGTGGCACAGCCGGCCAGCAGTCGCTGGTCGCCCGCGCGGCAAACCTGCCCGATGTGGTGTTCACAGCCACGGCCACGGCCGGTGCGGCTTCGGTAGTCCAGGCGGCCAGCACGCAGAACCTGGGCAATGTTCAGGTCGCTACGAACCAGTCGGCCTCGGCGCTACCTTCGGTTCGCGTAACGGATGCCTCGGGTAACCCGATCGCAGGAGCCCAGGTGACGTTCGCGCTGGGCAACAACAACTCCGGCGTCATCTCTGGTGAAGTGCAGACGACCAACGCCAGCGGCGTTGCCACCCTCGGCAGCTGGACTCTGCCGACCACGGTCGGCGTGGCCTCGGTCGTGGCCTCGGTCAACGGGCTGACAGGTGTAACGTTCACGGCGACGATGCTGCCGGGTGCGGCCACCAAGGTGGTGGTGGTCAGCGGCACCCCGGGCTCGGTGAGCTACGCCGCTCAGACCACGCTGGCGGTAAGTGTTCGCCTTCAGGACGCCTTCAACAACAACGTGAGTCAGTCTGGAGTGACCGTGAACTTCGGCACCCCGGCCGGTAGCGGCGCCGCATCGCCTACGTCGGTGACCACGGATGCCTCCGGTGTTGCCGTTACAACCTGGATCTTCGGTAACGCCGGTCTCCCCGTCACACAGACGCTGAACGTGACTGCGGGTGCACTGGCCGGTGCCATCGTACAGGTGACCGTCAACCCGTAGTTCTGAATGGAGGGAGGAGGGTCCCTGAAGGGGGCTTCTCCTTCCCTCGCCACGGACACAAAGCCTCAGAGACAGAGCGGCCCCCATTCACGGTTGAATGGGGGCCGCTTTGTCTTGCCACACATGTGAGTCAGCCGTCTTAGGCGGCCAGCATCAGTGCTTGGTCTGAGCCTCGGCGATCGAATCGAGACGCTCATGTGAGCGGTAGGGATTCGGAATGTTCAGTTCTTCAGCCTTGGAATCGAAGTCCGACCAGCCTTTGGCAATGACCTTACCACCCTCGAGCAGGAGCGGCGTTTCGGTCTTGCGCGTGATCTGGTCCTCGATGCTCCCAGGCGTATCACGGTACCAGATGACCATGTACTGCTTGCCCGCCACCAGGAAGACCTGAGTACGGAAGCCATTGTGCAGACGGAGCGAGTCGCCCGGCTGCATCGGATCGAGAGGCCCCTTGCCGATGACGCCATCCACTTCCTGGAGGGTCATGCCTTCCTTGACCGGCGAGAGCTTCTCCTT
>NZ_DASWXE010000135.1:0-3527 GCF_036405635.1 Gemmatimonas sp.
CCGCCCGCTCAACGGCAACAAGTATTCGGCTCGTCCGGGCACGGAGCATGTGCACGTGATTCGTCTGGCCGAGGTCATTCTGATCAAGGCCGAAGCGCTGGCGCGTCTGAACCGACTGCCGGAAGCCGTGGCTGCGTACAACAAGGTGCGTGTGCGGGCCGGCATTCCTGTGCACACGCTGGGCAACCAGGTGACCACGCAGACCGATGTCATCAATGCCATCGAGCTCGAGCGTCGCCTGGAGCTGGCGTTTGAAGGCGATCGTTGGCCCGACCTCAATCGCTTGGGCAAGGCGATCGCGGTGAAGGGTCTCGCCGACCGCCCGGGCCAGGCGCTGTTCCCGATTCCGCTGCGCGACACGCGCACATCGCCGAATCTGCAGCAGAACCCGGGCTACTGATCGGGCGTGTTGCAGGGGAGGTAGGCGGATTTGCGTAGACGGGGGCGATCGGCGGCATGCCGGTCGCCCTTTGTCGTTTTCTGATGGACCCAGCCGCCTGGATCTTGACGTCAATCAAAAGTGAATCCAGATTCACTTTTCACGACTCATCATTCATATGGCCCTCGCACTCGTCCGAAAGCAGGTCATCGAGGACACGTACAACCGCGTCCTGCTCGTCACGCGCGATCTGATCGCGGAGGGCGGATGGCAGGCCGCGCAGATGTCCGCGATCGCTGGTCGATCCGGGCTCGCCATTGGTTCGCTGTATCGCTACTTCGACACCAAGGTGGATCTGTGCGTCCAGGTGCTCGCACAGGTCTCCGAGCACGAAGCCATGGTGGTGCAGTCCATTCTCGCATCGGGTGATGACGCCCCTTCGCGCTTGCGGGACGCGATTCGTGTGTTCGTGCGCCGCGCCTTTCGCAAGCCGCGTCTGGCCTATGCTCTGATCGCCGAACCGTGTGAGTCGGAGCTGGACGAAGCCCGTTTGCGTTATCGCAAGAATCTCGCGGATGTGTTCGCCGAGGTGATTCAGGAAGGTGCGTCACGCGGGGAGTTCGTCGCCGTGCCGGCCGACCTGCTGTCGACCTGCGTGATCGGCGCCATGATGGAGCCGCTCATTCAACCGCTGGCCCGCGAGCGGGAGCTGTCCCGGGGCGAACGGGAGGCGCTGGCCGACCACATCGCCGACCTGTGCATGCGCATGACCTGTGTGACGAGCGTGACCAGCGCGTCGCCTGCGGCCAAGGCCCGTCGCTCCAGGAAGCGGTAGCTCGATGGTGCCAGGGGCCGCGTATTCCATCCCGCTGCACCACGACAGCGAAACGCACGCGGTTCGCAATCAGGTCGCGCCAGCCGTGGGCTTCAACGCCTTTGCCGACGATGTCGTGCTACGCGGCGCCATCGAACGCCACGCCCCATGGGCGACCGACAAGGCGACGGCGCTCGGCGCACTCGTGGGGAATGCCGACGTGCAAGACGCGGCCCGGCTGGCCAATGACGTCGTGCCGGTGCTGCGCACCCACGATCGCAACGGCCACCGACTGGACTGGGTGGAGTACCACCCGGCATGGCATCAACTCATGGCCCTGGCGTTTGGCCACGAGGTGCACAGCCTGGCGTGGACGGCACCACATCCGTCGGCGCACTTTGCCCGCGCCGTGCAGAGCTATCTCTGGAATCAGGTGGAAAATGGCATCGCCTGCCCCACCGGCATGGCATATGCCGCCTGCGCAGGCTTTGCAGGGCGTCCGGAGTTCGCGCTGTGGCGGGAGAAGACGCTGTCCACCGCATACGACGCTCGGCGCCTGCCGATTGTCCAGAAGACGGGCGCGGTGATTGGCTATGCGATGACCGAAAAACAGGGCGGCTCCGACCTGCGGGAGACACAGACCACCGGCGAGTATGCCGGCACCGACGGTGATGCCACGCTGTACCGTTTGACCGGACACAAGTGGTTCTTCTCGGTGCCCGTGGCGGATGGATTTTTCACGCTCGCCCGGACGACCACCGGCGTGAGTTGCTTTTTCGTGCCGCGCCTGCTGCCCGACGGCACCAACAATGCGTTCGCCATTCAGCGACTCAAGGACAAATGTGGCAATCGCTCGAACGCGTCGAGCGAGATCGAGTTCCGCAACACGATGGCGTTGCTGGTGGGTGACGAAGGCCGTGGTATCCGCGAGATCCTGTCACATGCCCATCTCACCCGCCTCGACTTCGCCGTGGGATCCGCGGGCCTGATGCGCCATGCGCTCACCTTGGCCGTGCATCACGCCACATCGAGAACCGGCTTTGGCCGGCCCATGTCGCAGCTACCGATGCAGGAGAACGTGCTGGCAGACCTCGCGCTCGAGAGTGAGGCCGCCACACTGTCGGCCCTGCGTGTGGCAAGAGCCACCGACGACATGGCCGGCAATCCAACCGAGCGTCTGCTGGCCCGTCTCATGACGCCGGTGGTGAAATTCTGGAACTGCCAGCGGGCATCCGCTTTCGTGTACGAAGCGCTGCAGGTTCATGGGGGCAACGGCTTCATCATGGAGCACCCGGTGGCTCGCCTCTACCGGGAGGCGCCGCTCAATTCGATCTGGGAAGGCACGTCGAACATGATGTGCATGGATGTGCTGCGCGTTCTGTCGCGCGAGCCCGACAGCGCGGAGGTTTTCATGCATGAAGTGCATCGCGGCGGCACGACGGGCCGTGATCACTCGCGATTTCTCGACACGCTCCGCATCGATCTCTCCTCGGCATCGGTGCACGAAGGTCACGCCAGAGCACTGACCACGCGCATGGCGCTCGCGTTGCAGGCGAGCGAGCTCCTGCAGTTTTCCCCAGACACCGTGTCCCATCGTTTCGTCGAGTCACGCATCGGTGGTCAGCATGCCGGCGTGATCGGGACACTGCGCCCAGGCCGTGACCTCTCCACAATCGTGGAGCGGTCGGCCGTCACCAGTCACTGAACAGTCCCGTGAGCCGATACCTGTGCCATGAAGCGCCGGAGATCCGCGAGTTTGCCACGCAGATCGTCGCATCCGAACCCAATCGGTTGCTATTGGCCAGCAGCTACTTCTATCCGGGCGGTGGTGGACAACTCGCCGATCGTGGCCGTGTGACCGTTGATGGGCAGACATTTGCCGTTGCCGGCGTCGAAGACATCGATGGCCGTTGGTGGCACCTGCACGACGGTCCGGCCGATCTGCACGGCGAAGCGGTGGTGACCATCGATACCACCTTCCGCACGGACATGATGCAGCTGCACACCGCGCTGCATCTCGTGAACGCCTTCGTGTATCGGGCGTTCGAAGGCGCGTTGGTCACCGGGGTGCAGATGGGCACCGACCGCACGGCCCGGATTGATTTTGACCTGCCCGATACCGACAACGAACGCATCCGCGCACTGGAGCCTGACATCAATGCCGCGATTGCGGCAGACCTTCCGGTGTCGGCCGTGTATGTCGCACAGGACGAAGCGCTCCGCGAGCCGGGGCTACTGCGCAGCCGCTCCGTGGCTCCACCACCACAACCCGACGGCACCCTTCGTGTGGTCGTCATCGAAGGGCTCGACCGTCAGGCCTGTGGTGGAACGCAT
>NZ_DASWXE010000136.1:0-25353 GCF_036405635.1 Gemmatimonas sp.
GTGGTGAGCGTGCGAGCCAATGCGGCATGGGCGTCCGGTCGCCTCCGCGATGGCGGTGCGCTGCGCTCCCTGCACGACCTGGTGGACGATCGCAATACGATGGTACGCCTGGCGGCCGTGACGTCCATTGGGCAGCTCGACTCGACGCGCAGTGTGACCACGCTGGCACCATTGCTTGCCAACGACCCCAGCCCGCAGGTGCGTCGTACGGTGGCGTGGGCGATCGGCAACATCGATCCACGTGAGGGCAGTGCGGCGCTGACGCGTGGCCTGCGAGACCGCGACGCCTCGGTACGGGAAATGGCGGCGTGGGCGTTGGGTCAGCAGCGCCGTCTCACCGACGAAGCGGGTGATGCGCTCATCGCGATGGTGACGCGCGATGAAGATCCCGACGCGCGCGAGTCTGCTGCCTGGACACTGGGCAATACGAATCATCGTTCGGCCGCGAATGCCCTCGCGACGGCGGCGGCGGAGGATCGCAGCGCCGATGTGCGAGAAATCGCGGCGTGGGCCGTGGGATCGATCGGCAATGGCAACGGCAGCACCGCGCCCTCGGCGTTGCTGCGCGCCCTCAAGGACAAGGAGCCCAAGGTGCGTCGCGCCACGGCGTGGGCACTGAAGGAACTGCACGATCCCGCCACGCTGAATGCCGTGGTGGACGCGCTCGAAAAGGAAGACGTGGATCGGGTACGACAGGCCCTGGTGCGTGCCGCGGCTGATCTCGGAGGGGGCAGTGACCGCGCGGTGCGAGCCCTCGTGAATTCGTCCGATGCCAAGGTGCGCGAACTGGCGGTGCGATCGCTGGTGCGTGGTCGTGCGGTGGATCCCTGGCCGTGGCCGATGCCGCGTCCGCGCCCGTTCCCCTGATCGGCGACCCTCCACATGCTCTTTTCATTCGCGCGTACGGTGCTGCACACCGTGCGCGAGGGACGGGTGCGCGCTGTGACCTCCTTTACGGTGGCTTCGATGGCCGCCATGGCGGCTGCCGTGACCTGCGTGGGCGATGTTGGTGCCCAGGCAACGGGTAACACCAGAACCGAAGGGGCGTCGGCGGCGGTGACGCCCACCCGTACGCCGGCCATGCTGCCGGCCACCGCGGTGCGCGCCGCCAACACGCCCGTGCTGGATGGTGTCGACAACGATGCCGTCTGGCAGAACGCGCCGGTCGTGGACGGGTTCCTGGAGTATCAGCCGCGCGTCGGCGGTGAACCGCGCTTCCGCACCACCGTGCGCGTGGCTTTCGATGACAAGGCGCTGTACGTGTTCGCTCGTATGTACGATCCCGCACCCGACAGCATCATGGCGCTGCTCAGCCGGCGCGATGTGCGCACCAACAGCGACCATTTCAAGGTGGTGATCGATTCCTATCACGACCGTCGCACGGGTTACGAGTTTGCGGTGAACCCGGTGGGCGTGAAACGCGACTTCCTCGTGTACAACGACAACAACGAGGATGTCACGTGGGATGCGATCTGGGACGTGGCCACACGCATCGACTCGCTGGGGTGGACGGCCGAGTATCGGTTGCCATTCAGTCAGCTCCGCTTTCCCGCGCAGCAAGCGCACACCTTTGGGCTGCTGTTTGTTCGTGAGATTGCCCGTACCGGTGAGCGCCTGAGCTGGCCGCTGTTCCGGCCTGATGCGCAGGGCTTCATCTCACAGGGCGGGGATCTCGTGGGATTGCAGGACATCCCGTCGCCGCGTCGTCTGGAGATCACGCCATATGCGCTGACCAAGAGCACCACGCGATTCGGGGCCAACGGCGCCACGCACCCGCAGCAGAGCACTGTGGGGGCCGATCTCAAGATGGGATTGGCTTCCAATCTCACGCTCGATGCGGCGGTGAACCCGGACTTTGGTCAGGTGGAAGCTGATCCGTCGTTGCTCAACCTGTCGGCATTCGAGCCGTACTTCGAGGAGCGGCGTCCGTTCTTCCTGGAGGGCGCCGGCATCTTCGCGTTCCGCAACTTCTGCGGTGACATCGATACGGGATGTCGAGGCCTGTTCTATTCGAGGCGTATCGGCCGCGCGCCACAGTTGGTGGGGCGCTTCGGTGATGCGGCGAGTCCGCAGCAGTCCACCATTCTCGGAGCAGCCAAGATCACGGGCCGCACCAACAGCGGGTTGTCGGTGGGCGTGCTCGACGTGGTCACGGAGCGCATGGTTGGGACGGAGAACCGCACCATCGAACCGATGACCAATCACGCGGTGGTGCGATTGCAGCAGGATCTCGCCGGTGGCCAGAGTGGCGTGGGGGCAATGGTCACCGCCGTCAATCGTTCACTCGACGAATGGACTCAACCCTGGCTGCGGCGCGAGGCGTACACCGGCGGCATCGACGGTCGGCATCGGTTCGGGCAACGCAACTACGAAGCGACCTTCTCACTCTCAGGCAGCACGGTGCGTGGTGATGCGCGCAGCATCCTGCAGTTGCAGACCGACGGTGTGCATCGGTACCAGCGTCCCGACGATGCGCTGCAGGTGGATTCGTCTGCGACTTCCATGAGCGGCCACGCACAGCGTGTGTCCCTCAGCAAGTTCGGCGGTGGCATCACGCGCTTTCAGTTCGTGTACCAGCGCTTCTCGGCGGGCTACGAAACCAACGACCTCGGCTTCCAGGCGCGTGCCGACCAGCAGATCGCCCGTGGCTGGTATGCGTTCCAGTTGCTCAAGCCCACCGCGTACTACCGTCGGGCGTTCATCAACACGAACTTCGGCACTGATTGGTCGGCCGCCGGCATGAACACGTGGAACAGTGCCAACACCAACTGGCACATCGAACTGCCCACGCAGTGGTGGCTGCACGGTGGCATCACCGCACAGACGCTGTTCCCGGCCTACGACGATCGTGTGGCGCGCGGTGGACCGGCCATCCGACTGCCGTCGGGATTCAACTACAGCGTCGGTGTGGAGGGCGACCCGCGTCGTGTGTTGATCCCGTCGGTGTTCATCGGTGGGCGTCGTGCCGAAGAGGGGCGCAGCTCGAGCTTCTGGGTGGATCCGAACCTGCAGTTCCGCGCATCATCGCGATTCTCGGCATCCATCAGCGCGAGCTGGCAGCGCGCAAACATCGGATCCCAGTGGGTACGCAATCGCACGGACAATGTCACGGGGGCGCTGCAGTCGCTGTTCGCGCCACTCGAGCAGACGACGTTCTCCAGCAGCATTCGCCTCAACTTCACGGCGACACCCACGTTGTCGTTGCAGGTGTGGGGACAGCCCTATCTGTCCACGGGCGACTACGATCGTCTCATGCTGCCCGCCGCGCCGCGTGCTGCGAAGTATGCCGACCGCTGGCAGGTCACGGCGGAGGATGGCGGCGGATTCCAGTTCCGCGAGTGGCGCTCCAACGTGGTGGCGCGCTGGGAGTATCGCCCCGGGTCCACCGTGTTCCTCGTATGGCAGCATGGACGCAGTGGCTACGAGGATATGTCGGGGCGCTTTGCCTTTGGTCCTGACATGCGTGACCTGTTCGGGCTGCCGCCGAACAACACGTTCCTGCTCAAGGTTTCCTACTGGCTCAATCCCTGAACTCCAGGTGAACCGCTCATGAGCTTCTGTATCACGCTGTGGTTCTTCGTGCTGCTGTTCGCGGGCGGATAGCGTTGCTATCGGCGCACGCGCTCGATGCGCACGATCTCGATGGGTGGTTTCAGCGACTGACCTTCAGCGGGCCGCTTCTGAATGGCGCGCACGATGTCCATGCCCTGCGTGACCTGACCGAAGGCCGCGAAGCCCTGCCCGTCGAGATTGCGGTGTCCGGCAAAGTCGAGTGAAGGCTGATCGCCAACGCAGATGAAGAAGTCCGAGGTGGCAGAATCGGGGCCGCCTCGGGCCATGCTGAGGGTACCGTCGCGATGCTTGAGGCCCGTGGTGTTGGTGCGTTCGAGCGGGATGGCGGGGAAACGGGTGCGCGTGGGTGACGGATTGGCACCACCCTGAATCACCTCGATGCGCACGGTGTCGCGCGGCTGATTGTCCATCGTGACGGTACGATGGAATCGGCCGCCGGTGTACGCGCTGGAATCGACATAGCGCAGAAAGTTGCGCGCGCTGATCGGTGCCCGCACGCTGTCGATTTCGGCCAGGATGGTGCCGAGCGATGTCTCGATGCGCACGGCCACGGTGCCGGGGCTTGCCTGCTGTGCAGGGGCCGTGATGGGCAGCGCGGAGAGGCCGAGCAGGATCACGCAGGCGGCGATGGCAGCGGAGCGCGCACGCTGCATGAGAGAGGTGAACATGGCCTCAAGAATGGCTATATTTCAGTCTCGAGGCCACGCCCTCGCCCATTCTTGGGAAAAGTCCGGGACGGCCCGGCCCTACTTCACTGGAGGGCCGTATGGCCGCTTGGGGTTCGCTGCTGGTTGCTGGAGTGCTGGAAGTCGTGTGGGCGTACTACATGAAGCAGTCGCAGGGATTCACGCGACTCTGGCCCACAGTGATCACGTTGACGACGATGATCGCGAGCTTCGCGCTCCTGTCCCTCGCCATGAAGACGCTGCCGCTGGGTACCGCATACACCGTGTGGACGGGTATCGGTGCCATTGGTGCGTTCGCGGTGGGCATTCTGGTGCTTGGTGAGACGGTGAGTGCGATGCGTCTCACCGCTGCCGTGCTCATCGTGGCGGGGCTGGTGCTGATGAAATTGTCGTCCTGACAGGGCCCGTTGGCCCAATGCTCAGCGTTGCCCCTTGAGCGTGAGCCAGGCTGTGTAGCGATCGGGGGGCGTGGGCGCACCCGGCGTCTCGGGCCACGGCGTCACAGAGTCGAGCGTCACACGAACACCGGCAACGGTCGTGTCCGACGGCGGCGCACCCCATCGCAGCTTGAACGGTGTCACGGGCCCGCCGCCGCTACGATAGCCGAGGGTGACATCCACATCGCCCATGCGCACACACACGACACTGCGTGGGCAGCGGGAATCCTGATCCACTGACAGAAGCGACACTGACAGGGCGCCACTACTGGTGGGGACGGCCTGGCCGACGCGCACGGCCTGTGATGTCGCGTCGGTGGGAGCATCGGTGTCGTGTGTGGCGCCGCCGGTGGTGCCACTGGGCGAGCAGGCGGCCAGCAAGGCGGTGGTCGCGATGATCGGGGAGACGGCCAGACGTGTCTTCATGGGAGGCACGGAAAGGGGTTTGTCGATCCGTATGCCGTACCCCGTGCGAGAGGGGTGAGTCACGGCCGGGACGCCATTGGCAGGGACGAATGGCGTGGAGCGCATGGCCGCCTGCAACCCGGCGCGGCAGATTGGCGCCATGACTCGGACTTCGGCGGGATTCCTGTCGCGCCTCTGGCGTGTGTGGATCGTGATCGCGGTGGTGGATGGTGTCTTCGCGACCTGTCTCAGCGTGTTTGCCTATGGCTCCACGTTCACGCGCCTGTGGCAGGGCGTCGCGTCAACGGTGTTGGGCGCATCGATGATCGATGGCGGGGCACAAGCCACGGTGCTGGGGCTCGCGGTGCATGCCGGTGTGGCACTGCTCTGCTCTACTATGTTTCTGCTGCTGAGTGAGCGAAGTGCGTGGCTGCGCGCTCAGCTGCGCACGTTGGGTGGTGTCATGCTGGTGTCCGCGTTGTATGGCCCCTTGGTATGGAGCCTCATGTCGCTGGTGCTTATTCCTCTCGCGACCGGGCGTCCGCCGAGTGTGACGGGTCGGTGGTGGTTTCAGCTTGCGGCGCATGTGCCGTTTGTCGCGTTTCCCATTGTGTACATGACGTCGCGCGTGAATGAACGTTTTCGGGCGGCGTGGCATTGAGGAGGAGACCCTCGCCACACATTTGCCCGTGGCGTGGCGACCCCATGATGTGGATCAGGCCTTGCTCCAAGCCTATGCCATGACGGTCAGCCGCAAGCGCATCTGACGTCTCTACCGTGTTTGCAGTGCCCGACGCGTACACCGTCCAATGCGCGGTGTACGCGTCGCCCACGCCACGGCATCGCCGACAGCACCGAACACCTGGTCGGCAGCCGTCGGCGAGGACGGACCGGTGGGCGTGGCCAGCGGCGGTGTCGCGGGGCCCTGCGCGAGCGAGGCATCGATCGCATCGAAGAACGCGCTGTCTCCGGGTACGTGGCTCATCGAGCGCCGGGCTGCCTGCACCGTGGCTTGCATGTCGTCACTGGCGCCGAGCAACGCCGTGCGCACTTCATCGCAGTTCGTGAGCACCAGCGATTGCAGCGCCTGAAGTCGCAGCGTGCGCGGCAATGTGGAGTCCGCGATGGCTTCATTCAGCTCGCGCCGAAGCTGGTGGGTGGGCGTGCCCGCCGTCTGGTTCATCATGCTCTCGATGAATGCCATGCGGGGTCGAGCCATCGCCGTGCGATCCATCATGGCCGCTGGAGAGTCGGGTGCGCGCAGTTGTTGCAACCCATCGCGTGCCATGTCCACCAATGTCGCCCCAGCCAATGCGTCGAGTGCACCGGTGCCCACGTCGATGATCGAAAATCCCACCGTCAGTGCGCGACGCAATGACTGCTCGGCGCCAAGTGAGTCGCGCATCGCAAGTGACCACGCCGCCCGGTAGATGGACGCAATGGCCAGTTGCCGCGCATCGCCAAACGCGAGCAGGGCTGGCATCGGAACCCGGGCACTGTCGCCGATCGGCACGATGGGCTGCATCAATCCCAACGCGGGCGAGAGGCGCGTGAGTTGCTCGAAGTCGGTCCACAATGGTGCTTGCGCCATCGCGCCGAGATAGGACAACTCGGCGCTGGTGAATCCCTCACGCGCCCGCGCAATGATCATCGACGGATTGGGTCCACGATACTGTGCAGAGCGGAGACCGGAGAACATGCCCGCGTCGGGGGCAAGCGAGTTCCAGGGGCGCGATGCGGCGCTGGTTTCGCGGCGGCGGTTGGGCAGAATGGGCTGCACGGCGCCGAGTTGCTGCAGGGCGACGGTGAGTGAATCACGCAGCGCTGGCACGCCATGCGCCGGCACGACAAGCGCTGGCGCTAGCGCGGCATCGAGCCGCCAATCTCGCAGCGAGTCCAGCGCTGTGAGACGGGCGCCAATGCGGTCGAGATCGAAGGTGCGTGTGGGGCGCGACGTGCCGATGGCCACGATGGGTACCAGCACCAGCGTGATCACCACCGCCGCGAGCACTTGGGCGAACAGCATGCGCATGCTGCGGCGCGACGGGGCGCGAAGCACGTCGTCGTCCGATGACTGCTCATCGTGGGGGGGGCGCATACCGGTCGGCATGAATGCAATCTGCGCGCTGGGTCAGTCGAGCGGCATGGGCAAAAACGCCGCACGCCCCGGCTGCGTTTCGGACGCGCCTGGGGCGTGATCGGTTGTTTCTCTATGACTGCAGCGATCCGGGAGACAGTCCGGATACGCATCTGGAGGGGTGTTGCCTCGTCGCCGGGCCTGATCGCCCGGCGACGAACGTGATTTACCGCAGCGTGATACCGACCGAGATGGGCACCCAACGGATTGCGTTGCGGCTCGCCAGGCTGCCATCGTTGCTCAGGTAGTCGTTCGTGTTGCCGAAGACGTTCACGAAACGCGACTCCACGAACATGGCCGCCGGGCCGATGCCGAACTCCATACCACCACCGATCTGCGCGCCGAAGGCATTGAGACGCACGCGATTGCCGTTGTTGAATTCGACCGGCGGCGTCTCTTCGCCGTCACCGACCACCTGATCGATTGGCGAGTTGCGGCCGAAAGAACGGAACTGGTACATGCCCGCACCACCCACACCGTAGATACCCACCGCACCAAGCTGGCCACGCGCGGTCATGTTGAGTGTGGCTGAATAGATCTGTGGACGATTGGCCGGGACGGCGAAGCCCTGACCCGACGCATTTCGTACGACGACGCTGCGATCACTGCCGAGGCGGTTATAGCCCAGGTCGAGACGAACACCGAGCAGCTGATTCGGGCGGTGAAAACCGATCGGCATGTGGAAGTTGTAGCCCTGCTGATAGCCCGCATCGCTCAGCTCGAGCGAGGGGAGCGCCGTACCACCGCCCAGCGAGACATAAAAGCCGCTATTCCGGAAGAGCGCGACGTTGCGGCGGATCGGCTGCTCAGTCGTGCTATCGCCGCCGGCCGTGCTTGCCGTGATCGGCGAGCTGGCGACGGGAACCTGATTGGAAAGCGCCACCGGCGCGGAGCCCTGCGCCCAGAGCGCGACCGGAGTGCCGATGGAGCAGGCGAGCGCGGCGCAGGTGATGGCTGAGGAGAGGCCCTGACGCGCGGTCGTGAGGATGGATGGCATTGAGTAGGACATGTTCGCCTCCGAGGGGGTCGTTGCTATCTCAGTCGCGGGCGGCGCCGGGTTGGAGGACTCGCGCGGCCTTTGGACTGGTGGAACGCTGCGGCGCATCGTGAGCGATCGATCGTGAGTGCGAACCTGCGTGCGAACTCGTGATGGATCAGAAACGGCACGTCCAGCGGCTGCGATCAGGATAGGAGTTTCCGGACGTCCGCGCGCGTTCCCGGATGAGTGATCTTTGACACCCCCATTGGCGGGGAGTGACCCCTGTCCAAAAGGGGCAGTGAAAGACTCCGCTGGCGGCTACTGGTTGCTCTGCGCAGGGAATCCTATTCTGCTCCTGTGCCAGACGATGTCCGAACGACGCGCCCGCCATGGCGGCATCGGTAAGCATCGTCATCAACCATCGACCGAACGGCATCGGTCGTCATCATACAGGAGGGTACCATGTTGACTACACTGGCCATTGTCCTGCTCATTCTCTGGGCGCTTGGGATGGTGTCGTCGTACACTATTGGCGGCTTCGTTCACATCCTGCTGGTCGTGGCGATCGTGATGGTGCTGCTGCGAGTCATCCAGGGTCGCAAGCCGATCTCCTGACGATGTACGACGCAGGCATCAAACGGGGCCGCATACACCATGTATGCGGCCCCGTTTGGTTTTCGAGAACCAACCGCCCTGCCGACGATCAGCGTGGGCGTACCGCGTCCAGCAAGCTGCGCAACCGCGTCATGTCCAATGGCTTGACCACGTGCGCATCAAAGCCCTCGGAGAGAGCACGTTCCCGATCTCGTTCAGCGCCCCAGCCCGTCATCGCAATCAGCATGGCTTTGCGAGGAACGTGCTTCGAGCGGACAATGCGAGCGAGCTCGTAACCGGACATTCCGAGCAACGAGACATCGACAAACGCGATATGAATTGGTGCGTCGATCGGCTGCTCTTCCGTGAGAAACGGAAGCGCTTCCTCCGCCGATGACAGGGCAAAGGCGTAGCACCCCATCAGCTCCAGCACCATCACCATGCTTTCGCGTACATCCTGATTGTCGTCGATGACCAGCGCGCGGATTTCGGTAGGTGTCATGCGTGTGTTGTAGAAAGAGGCCGGCGATCCCTGGGATCGACACGGCATGCAAGCACGGACGGTGCGTCGGCGCACCAACTGTGCGTGTGAACGTGACTCACCGGGCGCTGGCAATCCGCACACCCGGTCGGCATTTTCTACCGTTGGGTCCCGGAATGGTGCTCCGGAATATGTGCGCGCAATCACCTGGCAACACGGGCGGTCCATGAGCGGTGCATCAGGGGATGTGTCAGCCTTGCTGCACGAACTGCGCAACCGCCTGATGCCAATGCAGTTGCGCATCGACGCCGGCCAACATCTGGCGGCCGGCACATCGCTGGAATCCCTGATGTCGTCCCTGCATTCGTCCATGCGGGACGTCACGGCCTTGGTGGACGCGATGCAAACGGCGGTCGGCTCTCCCACATTGTCCGGCGCCCCGCACAAGGCGGAGCCCACGGCGTCAGGCGATGCGCCTCCGGATCAAGCGCCGACCATACCGCATCAGCCGATTCATCTGCTGCTGGTGGACGACAACGAAGTCCTTGCGGAAGCGCTCACGGACTTTGCGCTGGCCGATGCTCGCATCGGCGCGGTGCGACTCGCGCGCAATGCCGCGGAGGCGTGGCATCAGCTGGCGGCGCACCAACCCCACGTGGTGGTGCTGGACGTGCACCTGCCCGATGACGATGGCGTCGCACTCTGCGCCGCGATGCGGGCCAGGTATCCCAATGTGCCGGTGGCGCTCATGTCGGGCATGGTGGACGAGGCCTTGCTCGACGCGACCCAGCGCGCTGGTGCGGCCGGATTCATTGCGAAGGGCTGCGACCCCCGTGCGACGCTCGACGCCTTTGTGCGCGCCACACAAGGTGTCTGGACAACACTACTCCCCTGACGGCACCCAAAGGCGCGTCAGGGGAGCATGAGTTGGTGCAGCGTGGCCGGCGAAAGCCGTCACCAGCAACCCGTGGCCATTAGTTCGTCGGCGAGTCGGCGAACCAGAAGAGGTTCACCTTGCCCTGCGGCGTACGGGAGAGCACCAGCGTGTAGGCCTTGCCCGCCTCGAAGTTCATCTTTGGCGTGGTGAGCAGCGACTCGTTGCGGTTGTCGGCGCGGATCTCGAGCACGCCCGACCACGGGTCGATCATCTTGTAGGCGTCTTCCTCGCCGTAGTCGAGGCCTTCCACCAGACGCTCACCGTTGCGCGGCTGCACGATCACTTCACGCACGCCCGGTGCGGCATGCACGATGCGAATAGCGGCCTTGCCCGGCTCCTGCACCAACTGATCACGCACGACCAGCGTCTCGAAGTTCGTGCCTTCCTGATTCTTGAGCACGATCAGGCTGTAGCGATCGCCGTTGGTGAGCAGCTCACGATTAGTGTTGAGCGGCACGAACGTGCCGGCCACCGTGTCACCCACCTGGAAAGAGGCCCAGGTCTGGTCGATCGGCTGGTACGCGCTGGCGTTCTGGAACTTCACCGACGGCAGCACATGGGATTCATCGGCGCGGATCATCAGCTCACGCGACATCGGCACGGCGTTCACCACACGGACCAGGGCGACACCGCGCTCGTTGGCGCTGTCGGCGGACATGGCGTTGGCCAGCGTGCCGTCTTCCGAGCGCGTTTCAACGGCGCGATCGTCACCGGCTTCGCGGCCGCAGGCCTGCGTGGCGATGACAGCAGCAGCAACAAGGATCAGGGAGCGCGTATGATTCAACATGGCGGGGTCTCCAGTAGGCGGGATAACGATCGAGGGACTGATATGGCGTGCCGCATGACTGCGCAGGCACCATCCAGTTCGCTCCCCAGTATCTCCCCTTTGCCCTCGGCCAACCATTGCACGCCTGACGCATCTTTCCCTGCCCCCGGGAGGGCAGAGTCACCTCTTCCGGAAGTGACTCTGCTTTCTATCTCTTGGGAGATAGGACATGCGACTGCTGCGGTGCGCTCAGAGCTCGCGGATGAGGCCGCGCTTGATGCCAATGGTCACCGCCTGCGTGCGGTCACGCGCACCGAGCTTCTGCAGAATGGCCTTGATGTGGGCCTTCACGGTGCCTTCGCTGATGTAGAGCGTGTTGGCGATCTCGATGTTGGACCGGCCTTCGGCGAGACTCTTCAGCACTTCGAGCTGCCGCGCCGTGAGTGCGTCGTTCGCCACATGCTCAGCCAGCTTGGCGGCAATCGCAGGATCGATCGCCTTGCGTCCCGTGTAGACGGCACGCACGGTGTCGACCAGTTGCGCAGGCTCGACATCCTTGAGAAGATAGCTGGATGCGCCCGCGCGCAGTCCGCGAAACACCTCTTCGTCCGTGTCGTACGTGGTCAGCAGGATGACCCGTGCGTTGGGGAACTCACCGCGGATGGTGCTCGTGACTTCCGTGCCGTCCATCGGCACCATGCGCAGGTCGCAGATGACCACGTCGGGGAGCAGCTCGCGGTACAGGTCGATGGCGGTGGCGCCGTCGCCGGCCTGACCGATCACCTGCATCCCGTCCACGCCATTGAGCAGCGCGGCGAGGCCCTCGCGCAGGATGGCGTGGTCGTCTACCAGCAGGATGCGAATCGTCGTTGCCGACATCAGGCGAGTTCTCCGGAGATGGGGATGCCGTTGGATACCGTGGAAACTGCACAACTGCAGCGGGATATCGTCAGTGCCGTCACCCACGATCTGGGAAGTATCGCCGGTGCGCTCGCACTTCGCGCGGAAATTCCCGGATCGGGGGACCCGGCGGTCCAGGAGCGCCAGCGGGCGGTGCTCAAGTCGCTGGCGGACCAGGTGCGCGCCGCCATGCGGATGCTGGAGGTCATTCGGGGCGGGGAAGGACGGTCCGGCCTTGGCGCCGCTCGTGCCGCGCCCGAGGGTTGGTGGATAGATCAACTGCGTCGACTGATCCTGACCGCCTTGCCGCGCGGTTCGTCAGGTGAGGTGACGGCGTCTGACGCGGTGGCCCCCCTCAACGAGTGCGATGTCGGAGGGCTCACGCTGCTGCTGCTTGGTGCGTTGCATCACCTGGCGCCGCAGCGGCAGGCCGGCTCGGTGGCGTTCGAAATCACGGTACGCCCTGCTGCAAAATCCGGCTCGGATGCGGACGAACAGGCCGTGCAGGTCACCCTGACCATCGGTGCCGGCCATCATGCCGACGGGCGTGGCCCGAAAGTCGGTGCGCGACGTACTCGCTGGCAGCGGTACTGCGAGGCGCTCTGTGCCGACCGGGCCTGGTCGATGACCTGGTGGCAGGCACAGTCGCCGGACCGGCTCATCTGGCAGTGCCGCCTGTCGCCTTCAACTGGCGGCTGACGCGGGTCAGCAGCTCCCCAAGCAAACGCGGATCTGCCGGCTTCACGAGGTGATGGTCGAAGCCGGCGGCCTTGGCCCGCTGCCGGTATTCCTCGTTGCCCCAGCCCGTCAGGGCGATGAGCACAAACGAATCACCGTTGGGCAGGGCGCGAACCTGCTCCGCCGTCTCGAAGCCATTGAGGCCTGGCATGCCCAGGTCGAGGATGAACACCTTGGCCCGGCCCGTGCGCGCCAATGCGATGGCCTCGTGCCCGTCATGCACCGTCGTGACATCATGTCCGCCCACACGGAGAATCGTCGCCAGTGTGGTGGAGGCATCGACGTTGTCATCGCAGATGACGAGCGACAGCGAATCCGCTGAGGAGCGGCCCGTGTCGGTGCTGAGCGTATGTCCGCCGCCCGCATTGGCGGCGGCGAGCGGCAGGACGACCGTGAAGGTCGATCCATTGCCTTCGCCCGGGCTCTCCGCCGTAATGGTTCCCCCGTGCATCTCCACCAGACGCTTCACCAGCGTGAGGCCGATACCCAGACCACCCGTGGTGCGCTCGAGGGTGCGATCGACCTGTGCAAACAAGTCGAACACCTTGTGCAGCAGATGCCGGGGAATGCCCTGTCCCTGATCGCGCACCGTGACGACGGCGTGTTTCGCCGTGGTGCTTACGCTGACGTGGATATCGGTATCGGGTGGGCTGTACTTCGACGCGTTGTCGAGGAGATTGGCGAAGATCTGCGAGAGACGCGCCGCATCGCCTTCCACCACGACCGGTGCCTCGGGCGCCGTGATGTGCAGGCGCTGCGAACGGGCGACCAGCGTGGGATTGCTCGCCTCGGCTGCGTTCTTGAGCTTGATCTGCAGTGTGAGCAGGTCGTGCCGCAATTCCAGCTTGCCGCTGGTGATGCGTGAGACGTCGAGCAGATCGTCCACCAGACGCACGAGCTGGCCGAGCTGGCGCTCCATCATGCCGCGGGTACGCTCGATGATCTCGGGCGACGGGGCCGCGAGGCGCAGGATCTCGACACCATTGCGCAGTGGCGCCAGCGGATTGCGCAGCTCGTGGGCCAGCGTGGCGAGGAACTCGTCCTTGCGACGATCGGCGTCCGAGAGGTGCGCGGCCAGTGATCGCAGCTCGTTCTCGAGTTGCTTGCGATCTTCGATGTCGAGGACCGATCCGATGAATCCAAGGAATTCGCCGGCTTCACCGAAGCGCGGGGTGGCCGTGTTGATCACCCAACGATAGGTCCCATCGTGGCGGCGCATGCGCAGCTCCTGACGGAACGTGCGATGGGTCTGCATGGCTTCCCGGAATTGCCGCAACTGTTCTTCGCGGTCGTCCTGATGCACCCGCTCGTAGGGAACGATCGCCGCGATGTCGATCGGCCCGATGCCGGTGAAATCGTGCCACTTCTGATTCACGTAGGTAATCGTGCCATCGGACGCGGACATCCAGATGATCACTGGCGCACTGTCGGCCATGCTGCGGAAACGCTCTTCACTTTCGCGCAGTGACATCTCGGCCGCGCGACGCTCGGTCACATCGAGCACCAGGCCGGTGAGCACCTTCTTGCCGTCGCGCGTCAGTTGGACTTCGCCGCGTACCTCGACCCACCCGAAGTCTCCCGGTACTTCGCGGAGAATGCGGCATGACACCTGGAACGCTTCGCCGGGTTGATCGACACTTTGCAGCGCCTCGGCGACGGTTGGCAGGTCCTCCGGGTGCACGATGGCCAGGGCGTCGTTCAGCGTGGGCAGCAAATGCCCCGGCTTGAGACCGAAGACATCCGGTCCATTCTCCGAAAGTGCCAGCTCTCCCGTGTCGAGGTTGATGTCGAATGACACGAGGCGTGCCGATCGCAGGGCGAGCATCAGGCGCTGTTGGCCGTAGCGAATGCGCTGCTGTGTGGCCTGCTGCTCCGAGACGTCGCGGAAGACGAGTACGCCACCCAGTCGCACGCCGGACGGCGTGACAATCGCCGCGGCCGTCTGGTCGATGGGGCGCGCCGTGCCATCCTGGGCGCGCAGCGTCAATGAGTGGAGCTCGGAGCGAGATCGACGGCCAGCCAATACCGCCCGCACGGGGTGCTCAGCAAGACTCGTCGACGGATCGAAGGGGATGCGGTAGACTTCCTCGAGCGGCTTGCCCACGGCAGCCATCGACTGCATGCCGGTCAGCTGCTCGGCGATGGCGTTCATCGTGGTGATGTTGCCGTTGGTGTCGGTGGTGATGACGGCATCACCGATGCTGCGCAACGTCGTGTCGAGGCGTTCGCGTTCTTCCGCCAGCAGTGCGGCTGCTTCGCCGCGCGCGGTGAGCTCCCGGCGCAGGACCACCACAAAGCCAAGGAATGCCACGAGGGCCGCGAGGCCGGCGAAGACTCCGCTCCGTGCTGCCTGCTTGTAGGTGAGGTTGGCTTGGGCGGCGCGCTCGTTGAGCAGCACCCGTTCCGCCTCGACCATCTGGTCGACCAGTCCGCGTAGCGAATCACCCGTTCGTCGTCCACTGCCCAGTCCCCGCATCACCTTCCGCGCGGCCTCGAAACCCTGAGTGGCGGCAGTCTCCTGCAGCACGTGCAGGGCGTCCAGGCGCACCTTCGCGAACGCCGTCAGTGTGATGAGACGACTACGCTGTGCGGCGTTGTCCGTCAGCAAGGTATCGAGAACGGACACGCGCTGGGCGACCGCGGCACGAATGGCAGGCACATTCACCATGTCGAGCGAATCGCCGGTGACCACGAAGGCACGGACACCCGTCTCGGCGTCCTTCACGAGCAATTGCAGGTGCGCCAGCTCGTTGACCACTTCGTGGCTGTGGGCGAGCCAGCCTGCGTTGCGTTCGATTTCCCGGGTGTTGCTGACCGTCAGCGGGACATTGATCGCCAGTACGGCAGCAGCGATCACCGCGCCCCAGGTGAGAGAGCGCGTGGTGAGACGATCAAATGGATTGGAAAAGTTCTTGCCGGAACTGCGAGGCTGTGACGCCATGACCGCAATGAGGGGGAAGGGTCAGGGCGACTGCGCGAGCCGGGCCTGCCAGAGGAGAATCAAACGATCGAGTGCGTGCTCCGGATCGGGATCGAGCAGCGGGTCGCCACCCGGGCACTCCACCTTGTGCTGAAAGTGCAGGTCCGTTGGGGAATTGCCAACTTCCGGCGCAACATCGCTGCCGGGAGCACCATTCCCCTCGAGCACGACGACCAGCTCGATATCGGTGCCCCACCCGTCGGCGCGCTCTGCGAACCAGAAGTCCCAGCTATGTCGCGCGCGCTCAGAAGTGACCGTGGTCCAGGTCAGGAGACGCCCGGGCACATCGGCGGTGCACACCGTTTCCCAGGAGCAGGGCTCGATTTCGCACTCAACGCGCCAACGTGTGCGGGCGCCATGCATGACGGCATGAACACCCGGCGCGAAATCCGCAGCCAGCGTGGCGTGATCGCGCCAGAGCGCGTAGGCAAGGTGCGCCGACGCACGTACGGTGAAGGATCGGATGTATCGTCGAACAGGAGACACGAACGCTCGTACCGGCACAGGCGAGTACAGAAGTCGCGCGGGCCTTGCTGGGGCAAGCGCGGACTGTGCGACTCATCGGGCCGCTCACGCGACCGCGAGTGAATAGTCGTCTTCGGTATCCAAGCTGGACACTATCCAAAAGGGGTAGATCCTCGGTCCGCTTCGGGCGTTGTACGGAGTCCTGTGTGTGTTCAGGTCCAGCGCCATTCCCCGAAAGGATCAGATCCAGCTCGGCGAAAGGGCCGCACCAAAGATCGGTCATGCGGCCAACTGTGTTGCCCAGTCACGACGGCGAATGTTCGCATGTCGCCGATGTCGATGTGCGGACCGTCCAAGCGGACCGTCATCCTGCGGCAACCATCTATCTCACGTCATCAGGAGGACTGCCATGAATACCGATCGCGCCATGGGTGCCTGGACGCAGGTCAAGGGCAAGCTGAAAGAGCAGTGGGGCAAGCTCACCGACGACGAACTCGATCAGATGGAGGGCAAGTGGGAGCAGCTCTCCGGCCTGATCCAGCAGCGCTACGGTGAAGCCAAGGACAAGGTGGAGGATCAGCTCAATCAGTACCGCGACATGATGCGGAATGAGCCGGCTCCGCCGCCGTCGGGTGCGGCCTACGGCACACCCAAAGGCAGCCTATGACATTGACATCGCGCCGGCGGCTTCGGCGCGGTGAGTCTGTCTGGGTCGGAGATTCCGGCACAGCAGTACGCACCACATCGTTGCCAGCCGCCGTGATGGCTGATGTCGTAGTCGTGGGCGCGGGGATCAGTGGAGCACTGGTCACCCGCGCCCTTCGGCTGTCCGGTCGCGACGTAGTCATTGTCGATCGGCGACGTCCGCTTGCCGGCAGCACGATGGCGTCCACGGCCCTGTTGCAATATGAACTCGACTTGCCGTTGCATCGGCTGGCGGAGCACGTTGGATGGTCGCGGGCGTCCCGAGCCTGGCGCCGGTCGGCTCGTGCGGTGCAGGAGCTTGGGGACATCGTGCGTGCCAATCATCTGCGCTGTCAGTTCGCCTCGCGTGACAGTCTGTATCTCGCCGGTTCGCGCTATGGGCGCGTCGCGCTCAAGGAAGAGGCGATCGCCCGCCAGCGGGCCGGTCTCGATGCGACGTATCTCGACGCCGCATTGCTGCGTGATCACTATGGCATTGAGCGAACCGCCGGTATCGTGGGCCCCGGCGCCGCGGTGGCGCACCCGGCACGGCTGACGGCGGGCTTGCTGCGACGTGCCATGAAATCGGGTGTGCGACTCTATCACGGCGCCAACGTCGTGGATGTCATGCCGATCCGAAATGGCGTGCTGCTCACCACGGACGATGATCGCGTGCTGGTAGCCAATCAGGTCGTCTTCTGCTGTGGCTACGAAGTGCCTCGCCTTGTGCCGCCCCGTACGCATCGCATTCACAGCACCTGGGCCATTGCGGCGCGCGTGCGTGGAACGCTGCCCTCGTGGCTGTCGCACACCGTGGTGTGGGAGGGGGCCAATCCCTACATGTACCTCCGGACGCTGGGTGACGGCTACATCGTGGCGGGAGGGCGTGACGAACAGGATGGCAGCGCCCACACCGATCTGGATGCGCTCCCGCAGAAGGCTGGATTGTTGCGGGAGGATGTGCGGGATCTGCTCCCGGCCCTGTCGCTGGATGTGACACACCGCTGGGGCGGCGCGTTTGGTGAGTCCGCGTCGGCATTGCCGCTGATCGATCGCCTTCCGGGGCACTCGCGCGCGTGGGTGGTGGCAGGCTTCGGCGGCAATGGCATCACGTTCAGCGTGGTGGCAGCCCAGGTGGTCGCGGCCGCGCTACGAGGCGAGCGCGATCCGGATGCGGCACTTTTTCGCATTGACGCGCACCTTCGCTGAGCCGCATGGGGCGTGCAGTGGACGGTCAGGCCAGCGCGCGCTCCACACGCAGCAGGTATTCGCGCGCATCGAACGGCTTGGAGATGAGCGCGTCGGGAAATTCAGCCGCAATCTCGCTCAGCTCGGCCGCCGCAATGTCGCCCGTGACAAACAGAAAATGCGGCAGCATCGACGGCATTTCGCGCCGTATCCATTGGAACAGCACCACGCCACTCTCGCCTGGCATCTTCACGTCGCAGAGGATGGCGTGAAACTCGCTCCGCGCGATGGCTGCTCGCGCCGCGGCGACACTGTCGCAGGTCTCCACCTCGAGGTCCAATCGCTTGAGGAGGAGACTCTGCGCACGCTGGATGGCAGGTTCATCGTCCACCACGAGCACGCGCTGCTGCCGTGACGTGGAGCGTATGGGCAGTGCGACATCGGGTTCGGCCTGCGCAGCCGCTGGTGCTGCGACCTGGGGGCGCACAAAACGCAGCGTGAAGCACGCGCCACCCGAGGGCTGATTGCCAGCGATGATCGATCCACCGAACGATGTCATGAAACGTTCGGCCAGGGCCAGACCGAGTCCGGTCCCCTCGCCGACGCCCTTGGTGGTATAGAACGCCTCGAACACGCGCGAAGGATCCTGCAATCCCGGCCCATCGTCCTGCACCACCACTTCCACGCTGTTCGGTTCGATGCGGGTAACGACGCGGACCAGTCCCTGCTTGCGTGGTTTGAGCGCATCGAGCGCATTGTTGATGATGTTGAGCAGCACGCCCTGTAGCTGCTGTCGTTCGGCCATCACCAGCACATCGGGAATCGGCTCGATCTGCAGCGTGATGCCGGCGCCGGCAAACGCGAATTGCCGGAGTTCACGCACCACGTCCACCGCTTCGCGCAATGAAACCGGTCCCACCTCGCTCTCGGCGCGGCGCGCGAACTGCAACAGGCTGCGCACCAGCAGCCGCGCACGCTGGGCTTCGCGCCGCATGGGCTCGACAAATTCGGTCGAAAGCTGCTCCATGCTGGGCGGATCGTTTTCATTGAGCCGTGTGGCGAGCAACTCACTGCTGGCGAGTACCGTGGCCAGCGGGTTGTTCAGTTCGTGGGCGAGACCGGCCGTCATGCGGCCAATGGCCCCCAGTTTCTCCGCCTGCACGAGTTCGTCCTGCGTGGCGCGCACACGCGCCAGCGCGGCGGTGAGCGCGTCGTTGCGGGCCTCGAGATCGGCTCGCGCGGTGGCGAGGCTGGCCGACATCTCGTTGAACGCCTGGAAGGTGGACGCGAACTCGCGGTCGGCGGCCCGGGGCATGCGCACGTCCAGATCACCCGCACCGACCCGCGCGACGGCAGCGGTGAAATCTTCGAGGGGATCGGTTACACGACGACGCACGAACCGCATGGCCAGGACGATCTGCATCAACAGCATGCTGGCAATGAAGGCGATGCTGCCGATGGTGAGGCGCTGCAGGGTGCTGCCTTGGGTGTCGGCGAGCGTGGTGAGCGCCTGTTCGCGCAGATCCACGAAACCCTGCAGGGCGTCGAGCAACTGAAAGGCGTGCTGCACCATTTCATTGTTGCCGGCGGCGGCAGTGGCCATCTGCTGGTTGTCGGCGGCCATTACGCGCCGCGCCGCGACTTCCATCTGCTGGTGCTCTTCCTTCACCGACTCGATCTGCAGGCGTTCGGCAGGCGATAGTGTGCGGAACAGATACTGGCGCACGTCATCGTACACGCCATGACCGATGGAGTCGAACGCAGCCAGGCGGGCGCGGGAACCACGACTGGTCGGATCGCCGGCGATGGCGAGCTGGCTCATGACACCGCGAATCACCGCGTCACCGATGCGCTGCTCCTCGATCACGTGCGCTGCGGTGCGTCGCAGCTGCAGTTGCTCACGGGAGCCTGCGGCTGCGATGACCGCGAGGGCCACCACGGCGCTGATCGCCATGGTGACGCCGGCCACGAACAAACGCTCGCGCAAAGAACGCTGCGGGCGCTTGGTGTCAGTGGTGCGGGCGCGATCGGTGGACATCAGGGGCGTCTCAACGATCGCCGGTGGCGATGGAATCCGGGGAGGGTATTCGCAGCAGGATGGGATCACGGCGGACATCGCCATCTACCGAGAACGAAATCGATCCGGTGACGCCCTGGATGGCGGAACGCTCGCGTCCCAGTTCATCGAGGAAACGTCGCACATCGTCGCCCGATCGCGCTCCGTTGCGAATGGCTTCCACGATCACGCGCATCGCATCGTAGGCGAGGGCCTCGCCCCCACCGGGCGCACGGCCAAAGCGTGTGCGATAGCGTTCACGAAACCGGCGGCCTTCCGCCGTGGCATTGAGGTCCACGAAGTCCACGTACCACACACCGGTGAGCACACCGTCGACGTTCCCGCTGAGGCTCCATGCCGTGGTGGCATCACTGGCGAACACCGGCAGCTCACCCAGCGAGGCGCGAATGGCCGGCAGCACGGCGTGCAGCGAGGCCGGTCGACCAAGCCACACGATCACGTTGGGATCGGCGCGGATGACCGATTCGATGTCGGCGAGTACCGTGCGGGCGCGTCCCGGGCTGTCGAGGTGAGGCAGGTCAGCGACAACACGGAGCTGCATCGAATCGAGGCTGGCTGCGACCACCGTACGCAGGCTGCGGCCATAGTCATCGTTCACGTACAACAGTGCCACACGTGCCCCATTGGGGCGGGCTTCGGCGACGGCCTGCGCGAGCACACGTCCCTGGCGATGGTCGGGTGGCACCATGCGAAACGAGAACGGTCCCGCAGACGAGTAGAGCTGCGCTGTGGACGTGGGGGCGAGCTCCACGACCTTGGCATCGTTGTAGAGCTGTGCGGCGGCCAGACTGGCGCTGCTGTTGGTATGCCCAACAACCGCGACAAGGTTGGGTCTGGTTAGCAGTGTGCTGGCGAGTTCGATGGCCGAGGCGGCGACCGAGCTCTGTTCAGCGAGGAACAGCGTGTCGGCGATGGGCGGTGTGCCTGGTGGGGCGACATCTTCGAGCGCCATCGTCACCGCTTCGTTGAGCGTGGCACCCAGCGCGGCACCGATCAGGGGCCGGGGCTGCTCACGGCACGCCAGCAAGAGGAGCGGCGCTGCGACGGCCGCCAGGTGGCGCCGGAAAGCCATGCGTGTACTGGAGAGCATGCGGTGCCGGTGGAGGTCGCAGGAAGATACGCGGGGAGTATCGGTGTGCGCCACGCGGGTCGCTAGGTTGGAGAGATCATGACCACACCCAGTGCGACATTTCGTGATTTCTCTCTCCGTTCGATCGACGGCGAGCCGCTTCCCATGTCCCGCTTTGACGGGCAGGTGGTGCTGTTGGTGAACGTCGCCAGTCAGTGCGGCTTCACACCGCAGTACAAGGGACTGGAGCGTCTGTGGCGGCAGTACCGGGACCGCGGTCTCGTGGTGCTTGGCTGTCCCTGCGATCAATTCGGTGCGCAGGAACCGGGCGACGAGGCAGAGATCGCCCGGTTCTGCTCACTCACATACGACGTGACATTCCCATTGTCTTCCAAGCTCGACGTGAACGGCGATTCCGCCGATCCGCTCTGGGAGTGGGTGAAGGGGCAGGAGCCCGGTGTGCTTGGCACCACGTCGGTGAAGTGGAACTTCACCAAGTTCCTGATTGGTCGTGACGGTACGGTGCTGGCACGGTTTGCACCCACGGTCACGCCTGATGAACTGGAAGCGCCGATAGTACGGGCGCTCGCGCATCCTCCGGCCGTCGGCTGACTGCGCACGACGCGCTGATCAGTGTGGTACGGGTCAACGCGGTGCGGCGTTAGCGGGGTGCGGTGACGGTGATCTCGAACGTCCGGATGTCCGCGGGGGCAACGGTGATTGGGGCCGGCGCCACACCGGGCATGTTGAAGTGATACACCAATCGGACCAGCTGCTTCACGTTCCTCCCGCCGACACGAGCAGGACGGAAGCGCGCGGCCGCGGCCGCCTGCGCCACACTCTGGCCAATGGTGGGGTGACTGGCGCTGACGATCTTGACTGATCCCGTCATCACGAGGCCCGAGGTATCAACCACGAGCTGCGCCTGACTGGAGCCGGCGGTGCGACTCGCGAGCAACTCCGCCGGATACCGCGGCGGGGCGGTGCCTTCGATGAGCGTGGCCTGACTGTCGAGCTTGAACTCGACCATGGGCTTGGCCGGCGGTTGCACCGTGGCCGTGGCTGGTGAAAGCACCCGGGCATCTCGCACGCTGGCCAGGGCGCGAGCGAACCGTGGCGAGGCACTGATCGCGATCACCATGATCGCAGCGCCGCCGAGGGCGAGCGAACGAACGGTGCGTGCGCGAGAAGAAAGTGGTGAGGCACGCATGGCGGTGATTCTCCTGCGAAGAGTGGTGGGCGATCCGGCCATGTGCGAACCCAGTGTTGCCGCGGCCGGTGAGGCGGCAAAGAGCGGGTGGCTGTGCTGGCGATGCGCGACGAACAGCAGCAACTGCGCGTACTGGCTGGCCGTGGCACCGCCACGGATCACTCGGCGATCACAGTCCACCTCCGTGGCGATACGCGTGCGACGGGCGAGCAGCCATACGGCAGGATTCCATGGAGCGAGGATCGTCAGCAGCCGTGCGATCGTGAGCGTGACCTGGTCACGTGCGCGCACATGCTCCACTTCGTGCGACAGGATCATGGCGCGCAGGCCGCCATCCAACTCGAAGAACCACGACGGGAGCACCATGCGCGGGCGCAGCACGCCAATGACCGCTGGGCCGAGATCCCGTGTCACGAGGGTCGACTGACCATTCACGGTGCGCGGTTCGGCATCGTGCATGTGCCGTCGCAGCACGCGCGCCAGAAGCCCCCATCGCACCATCAGCCAGAGGCTGGTCACCGCCCACGCGAGCAGTAGCGGGATATCCAGCACGCTGAGTCGTGTCCCGAGGTCGGGCATGGATGGAATGTCCGCAGGCAATCCAGCGACGACCGCGTTGGCCGTCGTGAGCACCCGCGTCATGTTCGTTGTGCCTTCCGGTGTCCACAGCATGGGTGCCAACAGCGGCCACGAGACCGCAGACAAGGTGGCCACGATCCAGACGCTGCGTGTCTGTCGCGCACTCAATTGCAGCAGGGTGTCCAACATCAGCGCCGCGATGACCACGAGGGCGCCGAAGGCAATGCTGCTGAGCATCCACAGCGCAATCATGAGGACCGCCGGCGTTTGGTGGTGGACGGCTTGGGCGATGCCGGCGATGCATCGCTGTGCTGGTTCCGGGCGCCCTGACCTTCGGTGATGCGTCGGGCGATGGCCTGCAATTCCGCTGCATCGACATGCTGGTCGTCGACGAGACGGGCCAGCAACGATTCTGCGGAGCCACCGAAGAAGCTGCCGAGCACCCGTTGCAGTGCCGATTGCTGGGCTGCGCGCTGTTCGACGCGGGGGAAGTAACGGTGCGCGCGCCCCTCGGGCTCATGTCGCAACAATCCCTTGGCTTCGAGATTGCGCAGGATGGTGAGCACCGTGGTGTAGGCGAGATCGGCCTCGAGTCGTTCGCGAATCTCGGTGGCGGTGCCACTGCCATGCTGCCACAGCAGGGTCATCACATCGAGTTCGCGTGCACCAAGCGAAAAGTCGTCCATGACGGTTGACGGGAGGGTATAAACTATGCTCGTAGTAGATAGTGGTGTCGTTGTTCGGTTTTGTCAACTATGTGGTTAGTAGTCGGTGGCGGGGGCGCGGAGGGGGTATCTTTCAGCATGACGTCGGATTGCTCGCGCCGCGCGTTCCTCGCGCGCCTGGGATCACTGGCTGGTGGTGCCGCCATGCTCGGCAGTGTCGGTGCGGCGTTGCCGCTGGTGCGCGCCGAAGCACTGAGTGCTCCGGGCATGATGCCGCGCATGGCACCGCACATGGCACCGCGCCGGTGGTTCGAGTTCACGTTCGCGCGGTTGCGTTACGACTCCGGCGACTGGGACTACAACCCCAAGGTGTGCGCCAATCTGCTCGATGCGGTGGTGCAGTACACCGAGATCCCGGTGAATCAGCAGGAAGTGGTCATCACCGCAGACTCGGCCGAACTGTCCGCGTTTCCGTTCCTGTTCATGACGGGCCACAAACTGGTGCGCTTCAGCGACGCCGAGCGGAAAGGGCTGGTGCGCTTCGTGGAGAACGGCGGTCTGCTGTTCAGCGATGACTGCAACCACGATGTGAATGGCCTGTACGCCAAGACTTTCGAGGCCGAGATGGTCAAGGCATTCGGGCCGAACGCGATGCCGAAAATCGGACGAACGCATCCGCTGTACTCGAGTTTCTTCGAGTTTCCCGATGGCCCACCGCGCACCACGCATGAACTGAATGGATGGGGCGACAATGTGGTGCACGACTATCTGCGCGGGGTGGAGCGTCGCGGGAGACTTGGCGTGCTGTACTCCAACAAGGACTACGGCTGCGAGTGGGACTACGACTGGAAGAACAAGCGCTTCCGTCGGCGCGACAACACCCGGTTTGGGGTGAATGTGGTAGTCTACGCCATGACGTGAGGTGTGTGGCTGTCCTGCTTCCCGCTTCCTCTCCAACTCCCTCCTGACTCCTCTGGAAACCAATGACGCGGTGGCGACCAATGTTCGTCGCCACCGCGTCACGATATCAAAAGGGAACAGGAAGGAGTTGGACAGGAAGCAGGGCGCAGAAAAAGCGGGGGCCGCGACAACATCGCGGCCCCCGCTTCCTTTCCCACTATCGACAGTTCAGTCGAAGGCGGCGCCGACGTTGATCCTGCGGATCAGCATCCACGGTGAGCCGTGTGAGATGCTGTTCGTCTGCGTCGGCTGTCCCTTGGCATCGCCACCGGTGCCGTGCATCTGCCATTCCTTCGGGCCTGTGATGCCGTCGAGGTTGGCCCAGAAGTCGGTGGTGATGGCGTTGTACGTCACGTCGGTCACCTGACGCGTGATCTTGCCGTTCTTGATCTCCCAGAAGATGTGGCCGCCGAACTGGCCATTGTACCGCTGCTGGTCGATGGAATAGCTGCCACGGCCGTCGATCATCACGCCGTCCTTCACATCGGCGATGAGCTGATCGCGTGTGGGCGAATTGGCCGGACCCGGCTCGACATGCACGTTGGGCATGCGCAGGAACGGATAGTCGCGCCACGTGCTGCCGAAGGTGCAGCCCCGGCTTTCCTTTTCGCCCACGAAGTGCGCGGTTTCGCGATTGGTCTGCAATCCCACGAGCACGCCGTCACGAATGAGCGGCCACTTCTGCGTCCTCACGCCATCGTCGTCAAAGCCGACGGTGCCAAGACCCGCACTGGTCTTGTCACAGGTGACGTTGAACTGCTTGGAGCCGTACTTGAGCTTGCCCACGTCGGAGAGCTTCACGAAGCTCGTGCCGGCGTAGTTGGCCTCATAGCCCACGATGCG
>NZ_DASWXE010000137.1:0-6190 GCF_036405635.1 Gemmatimonas sp.
CGAAGCGGTGGCGGTGGATCGCGGGTGCTGCCGTGCTCGTGCTTGGCGGCATCATGGCCGTGCAACGTCCGTGGGAGACGAGGGTGGCCGATGTATCGCCTATTGTGGACACCGCGCGCGTTCCCGCTGACTCTGTCTCCACCACACCGGTCCCGATGGATTCTGTCGCGGCTCCGGTCGTGACCCCGCCAACCACCCGCACGGCAACGGGGGCCCCGGCCGGGGGACGACCCAATCGCCAGGTGCCGGCTCCCGCCCGCATCGAACTGTTTGCCCCCGACTCGGCGGAGCTCTACGTCGACAACAAGCTTGTGGGTTTCGGCCGCTGGAGTGGTGAACAACCTGCGGCTCAGCGTGTCGAAGTGCGCGCCGTCCTCCCCCACGCTTCGATCAGCTGCGAGTCGGCCATGTTCGACACGGTGCTGACGGGCCTGCGCGCCGGTCAGGAGACCGAGGTCACATTGGCGGTGCGGGACTGTGCCACGGTGCGCTACCTGATCAAGCCACGCGACGCCCGGGTGTCCTTCACGCCTCTCGAAGGGGGGCGCGTACGTGAACTGCGTGCCGACAGCGCTGCCGTCATGACTTTGCCCCAGGGACGGTACCTCCTGCGTATCTCGGCTCCACGTTGCAGCACTTTCCAGGACACGGTTCAGGTGACGCGCGCGTCCGGTGAGGCCGACATCTCCCGCACCCTGATTTGCTCCTGATCTGCTTCTGATCACCCGCTCCTGAGGTTCGCTCTCCGAGCAATCAGGTCCCCGCGCGACACCTGTCGCGTCACTTGCGACGCCCGGGATCCGCTCCGATGCTTCGTGGGTAGCAGATCTGCGACCAGGGGGGTGGCCATGCGGGTGCAGGAGCTGTTGCCGGTCGAAGCACGTGATCAGCGCTCGCTGAGCGATGCCTGGCAGCGCATTGTGCGCGATGGCGCGGGTGTTCCGCGTCGGGAGGAACAGGTGCGCACGGCCGTCCGAGCGTCGTGGGAGCGTTCCCTGCACCGCGGTATCGTGCCGACGCTCCCCCGCGCCCCGATGCTGCTCGATGATGCATCACTCGCTGAGCTCCGCGAGCAGGTGGACTGGCTCCCGCACGCCGAACTGGCGGTGCGCGCTCATGCCGGCGGCTCGGTACTGGATGGTCATATTCTGGCGCTGTTCGATGACCGGGCGCGCATGCTGGCTGCGACAGGTGACCCGCGCGCCCTCGATGGTCTGGCAGACATCAACTTCCGCCCCGGTGCGCTCTGGAGCGAAGACGCGGTGGGCACGAATGGCCCGGGCACGGCGCTTGCCCTCGCCCGCGCCGTGCACATCGTCGGTGCCGAGCACTTCTGCGAGCGGTGGCAGGGATGGCACTGCGCGGCGGCACCCATTCGTGATCCACTCACGCAGGACGTGATCGGTGTGCTCGACCTGTCCGGCTTTCGCGAGAAGGCTCACCCGCACACCCTGTCGCTGGCCACCGCCATTGCCGTGGCGCTCGAGCAGCGCCTCGCAGCACGCGAAGCCGAACGACGCGTGACGCTGCTGCGGCAGTTCGGATCGCTGGTCGGGCGCTATCCGTCGGATGCCATTCTGGTGGTCGATCGTGCGGGGGAGATCATCGCCTCGTCCACATCCGCCGAGCGGCTCGTGCGTCGTTTGCAGGCGTCGGGACATGAGGCCACCGATGTGCTGCGCACCATGAGTACGGACACGCGCGGCAGCAGCAGCCTGCGTCATCCACCTACCCAGGCCTTGGTGCGCGACGCGTCTCATCCGCTGCTCGGCGTCACGGCTGCCGTGCATGCCATGCATGACGGCCGCACACCCATTGGGGCGTGCCTCGTGTTGCCGCTGGCGCCCGGGATGCGCGACTCGCGAGAGACGCAAGACACACGCGACCTGCGCGATGCACGCGCGGTCCGCGATGACGCGACGTACACCACGCGCAGTAACAGAAGCGGCGGAATCACCAGCGATGTACGCACCCCCATGAGCGGGCCGACGGGACGGGGCGTGGAGTCATCGCGCTCCGGTCGTCGCGAAGGCACGCCGCGTGCCAGCGGTGCGCACACCGTGCGCTACAGCCTCGATGCCTTGCGAGGAGCCGCACCGGTGCTGGAAGAAGTCCGTCGGTTTGCGCGGGCCTGCGCCCGCACCGATCTGCCGGTGCTGCTGCTTGGCGAATCCGGGACGGGCAAGGAGGTCATTGCGCAGGGCATTCATGCCGCGAGCCCGCGTGCTCACGCACCCTTCGTTGCCGTGAACTGCGCCGCGCTTCCGCGCGAGTTGGTGGAGAGCGAGCTGTTCGGACACGTGGCCGGAGCGTTCTCCGGTGCGCGCCGTGATGGCGCCATCGGCAAGTTCGAGGCGGCGGATGGTGGCACGCTGTTCCTCGATGAGATCGGCGAACTGCCACCGGCGGCGCAGGCCGCGCTCTTGCGGGTGTTGCAGGAAGGCGAGATCACCCGGCTTGGCGCGACGTCCGGGCGTCATGTGGATGTGCGCATCATCGCGGCGACCAATCGCGACATCACGGGCGCGATCGCGAGCGGGCAGTTGCGTGATGATCTGTATCATCGCCTCAACGTGCTGACGCATTCATTGCCACCCCTGCGAGCCCGACCCGGCGACGCCACGCTGCTGGCACGGCACTTTCTGGGCACGGTCAGCGGATCGCTGGCCCGGGAGTTCGCGCCGTCGGTGCTGCATGCCTTCGAGCACTATCGCTGGCCGGGCAATGTGCGTGAACTCGAGAATCTCGTGAAGCGTGTGGCCGCGCTGGCAGAGTCGCCGGTCATCACGGATGACCTGTTGCCGGCCGCGTTGCGTGATGTGGCGTCCCGTGCTCCGGCCACGCGCTTCGAATCGGCATTCACGGTGAGCGCGCCCGTCGATGAGCTCGCAGCCGATTTGCCCGCCAATGACGCGTTACGTGAGCAACTCCGTACTCGCTACGCCACGCTGATCGCCTCGCACGCGACGATGCGTGATGCCGCCAACGCGATCGGCGTCACGCGCAGCACCCTGTATCGTCGTTTGCAGCGCATTGGGCTCGCGCCCGGCCGTGGAGTGCGCGACTCGGTCTGAGTCGCCTGCTGCGTCGTGTGTGGAGCGCTGGCGGGGCGCTAGCGCGCCACGATGGCGGTGCCGGCACCCAATAGCGCGCCCAGGCCGGCACCGGTCCAGAACAGCCCTTTGCGCCACCAGGGACGCAGGGGTTCGACAATGAGCAGCACGTGGTCGCGTTTCACCAGCGACACCTGCGACGTCACCTGCACGGTGGCGTAAGCGCTGTCTGCGGCGACCACTTTCACGCGGGCCACCAAGGCATCGCGTTGCCGGGGATCGATGGCGTAGCCGGACATCCCCGTGCGCAGCCACTGCGCTTCCTGCACGCGAAAGATCGCCGTGCTATCCGTGACGCTGTCAATCTCGAAGCGAGGCGCGTTGCGCGGAATGCGCGCCACGGGCGTCTGTGCAGAGGTCGGCTCGACGCGGCCACGTCCACACGCCGCAACCGCCACCAGTAGCAGGCAGTGCCATACCGCGTGACGACGATATGACCGGCTGTGCGTACGGGTGCTGCCAGGTGACGTGCCGCGGTTTGCCGGACCGTTCATCGCGTGAAGAAGGACCGCACGTCGTTGAAGGTCACCAGCAGGATGAGCGCCAGCACCGCCAGCACACCGACACGTGCGACGGCTTCCCGCGTGCGCATGCTGAACTCGCTGCCCTTGATGCGTTCGGCAAGCACCATGAGGATCTGACCACCGTCGAGGACCGGAATCGGCACAAGATTGAGGATGGCGATGTTCAGACTCAGGAATGCGATCAGCGACCACAGGGTTTCTGCGCCGTTCCGCGCCGCCTGCACCGATGTGCGCGCAATCTGAATGGGTCCGCCCAGATTCTTCGCCGACACTTCACCGGATATGAGGCCGCCGAGCACCTGCACCACATTGCGGGCCATGGTCCATGTGGCCCGGGTGCCCGATGTGACGGCAGCACCCAGCGCCACCGGTTCACGCACGACGGAGTCACGCACCATGATGCCCACGCGGCCCACCTTTCGCGGCGCACCGGTGACGGGATCGGTGGACTCGGCCAGCTGCGGTGTGATCTCGCGGCGCAGCGTGTCCGGGCCGCGCACCACATCCAGCGCCACCGAGCCCGACGTGATCGGAGAGACGCGGTCGAGGACCTGATCCCAGCTGCGCACCTTCTCGCCGTTGATGGCCGTAATGCGATCACCGGACTGCAGACCGGCGAGCGCGGCGGGGGCTCCCGGCACCACCGAATCGATCACCGCGGGCAGATAGGGATTGCCGTAGCGATAGTAGATCCCGCTCGACACCACGATGGTGAGCAGGATGTTCATGATCACGCCGGCCGACAGGATGAACACGCGGGCACTGGTGGATTTATTCTCCACCCAGCGATCCGCTGGCACCGCCTTCGGGCCGAAGGGCGCCAGTCCCGTCGGATCCCACAGCGACTCAGGCACTTCAGGCGGACGCTGTGGGGCGCCACCATCGAGCGAGCCCCGTTCGGTGGACGCGCCTTCGATGCCCGCCAGGGCTTCGTCGTCGCGCGACGCCATGCGTACATAGCCGCCGATTGGGAAGATGGACACGCGGTAGTCAGTCTCTCCGCGCTTCCAGCCAAAGAACCGACGCCCCCACCCCAGCGAAAACACCGGTGCGTACACACCGGTGAGCTTGGCGGCCATGAAGTGCCCGAGCTCGTGCACGAACACCACGAGACCGAACACGAGCAACGGTGCGATATAGACGGAAAGTGACGCCATCGTTGTCAGGACCCCACCCTGGCATGCACGTAAGCGCGCGCTGCGGCGTCCGCCGCAAGCAACGCGTCGAGCGAATCCCCCGGCATCGTGCCGTGTGCCTCGACCGCAGCCGACACACAATCCACGATACCCGCGAAGGGCAAACGCTCGTCAAGAAAATGCGCCACGGCGACCTCGTTGGCAGCATTGAACACCGCAGGTGCTGCCCCGCCCTGGCGCCCCGCTGAGATTCCGAGTTGCAGCATCGGAAAATCGGAGTGCCGCACCGGCTCGAAGGTCAGCGAACCGAGCCTAACCGGATCGAACGTTGGTACGCCTGTGTCAGGCACCCGTTCCGGCCACGTCAGCGCGTACAGGATCGGCAACTCCATGGACGGAACGCCCATCTGCGCCAACACACTACCATCAACAAACTCGACAAACGAATGCACGATGCTCTGTGGGTGCACGACCACATCGATGCGATCGTACGGAATACCGAAGAGGTGATGCGCTTCGATCACTTCCAGCGCCTTGTTGGCCAGCGTGGCGCTGTCGATGGTGATTTTGGCGCCCATCTGCCAGGTCGGATGCCGCAGGGCGTCGCCCACGGTGGCCTGCGCGATGCGCTCGGATTCCCACGTGCGGAACGGGCCACCGGACGCGGTGATGATAAGCCGCCGTACGTCAGACGGATCCCGACCAGCCAGACACTGCAGAATGGCCGAGTGCTCGCTGTCCACCGGGACCAGTTCCCCACCATGACGACGCGCCGTTTCGGTGACGATGTCACCGGCCATCACCAACGTCTCTTTGTTCGCCAGCGCGACGCGCTTGCCGGCACGGAGCGCCGCGAGCGTGGCCTGCAAGCCCGCAGCGCCCACCACCGCATTGATGACAACGGCGACGTCGTCGCGCGTGGCAGCCTCCACGAGGCAGCCTGGCCCTGCACCCCAATCCGCAGGCACATCGGCCGCTGACGGAGCCACCAGGCCCACGAAGGACGGCTTGAACTGACTCACCTGCTGCTGCAGGGCCGCAAGATTGCTGTGCGCGGTGAGGGCCACCGGCACAAATCGATGGGGGTGACGCGACAGCACACGCAGCGCACTCGATCCCACCGATCCGGTGGCACCGAGCAGGGCGACGCCGATAGGTGCACGTTGGGATGTCACCGTGGCATTCCCTGGCATGACCATGGTCTCGATTCCCGCCTCGGCGCCTGCCTCCGCGATCATCGCATTCCGGGCGCGGGAATCAGCAGCCAGTCGTACAACACGTAAGCGGTGGGCAATACGAAGAACAGCGAGTCGAGTCGGTCGAGCACACCGCCATGACCCGGGAACAGCGTGCCACTGTCCTTCACACCCGCTTCGCGCTTGAGCAGCGACTCGGCCAGATCTCCAACCTGTGCCGT
>NZ_DASWXE010000138.1:0-13841 GCF_036405635.1 Gemmatimonas sp.
GGCTACGTCATCAATGGCCATGTGCTGCGTCCCGCGCGCGTGGTCGTCAAGCAGTGGACCGGCGCCTGACGGCGTCGTAGGTCCTCACGTCACCATTCGCGTCGTCACGCACTCCGTCACGACTCCTGTCATACATGGCCAACGGCACTGACTACTACGCGGTTCTCGGGGTCCCATCGAGTGCGTCCGCCGATGAGATCAAGAAGCAATACCGGCGACTCGCGAAGCAGTATCATCCGGACGCGAACCAGAACGATCCCAAGGCGGCTGATCGCTTCAAGGAGATCTCCGAGGCGTACAACGTCATCGGTGATGCCGACAAGCGGAAGCAGTACGACGACATGCGTCGGTTGGGCGCGTTTGGTGGTGTGGGCGGATTCGGCGGTGGTTCGGCGCGACCGTCATCGCGTCCTTCGGGATTTGGCACGAGCAGTGGTCCCGGGGCCAGCGGCGGTAATTTCAACGACTTCGATGTCGGCGGACTGGGTGGCCTGGGTGACCTGTTCTCGTCGATGTTTGGCGGCGGCGCTGGCGCGCGCTCCCGCAACAAAGGCCCCGAGCGCGGCCAGACGGTTGAGCAGACGGTCGAAGTGCCGTTCCGTGTCGCGGCCAGCGGCGGCAAGGTGCCGGTGGAGATCGAAGTCAACGAGGAGTGCGCGGTGTGCCACGGCAATGGGGCAGCGCCCGGTGCGCAGCTCAAGCCGTGCACGGAGTGCAGCGGTCGTGGTGTGATCTCGTTCGGGCAGGGCAGCTTTGCGGTGAATCGTCCTTGCCCCGTGTGTATGGGACGCGGCAGCATTCCGAGCGAACGTTGTCCAACCTGCCGGGGTACGGGAGAGGCGCGTGTGCGTCGCAAGGTGCTCATCAGCGTGCCGGCGGGCGCGGAATCGGGCCACAAGGTCCGGCTCCGCGGTCAGGGCGGAAAAGGCGCGGCCGGTGGGCAGGCGGGTGATCTGGTCATCACCTTCGACGTGCAGTCCGATCGTTTCTACAAGCGGGACGGTCTCGATCTCATCGCCACGGTGCCCATCAACGTCGCACAGGCGACGCTGGGTTCGCGGGTGAGTGTGCGCACGCTCGAAGGCACCAAGGTGGCTATTCGCATTCCACCTGGCACCTCAGCGGGCAAGCGGTTCAAGGTGCCGGGACAGGGCATCGCGAAGGATGGCGCGAAGGGCGACTTGCTGGTGGAGGTGACGATCACGGTTCCCGGGTCGCTGAACGAGGCGCAGGAGAAGGCGATGCGTGACTTCGCCGAGGCGAGTGGGCTCAAGTACTGAGCCCGTGCAGGTGATTGCTTCACCGCGCGGGTTTCGAGGAGGAAGGCCGATGCGGAGAACGGGAATCGCGATACTGTGTGCCAGCCTGTGCGCCGGAATGGGCGTGCCGCTGGCCGCGCGGGCGCAGTCGGATACGCGCGGTGCCAATGCGCGCACCGCTGAGAGCCCGAGTCCGGAATGGCAGTTCGAGCAGTGCATGGGTGGCATCACCTACGGAGCTCCGCTCAAGTGGGCGCTGTCATACGGCATGGGCTTTGTGCGCGAGTCCGAAAAGCACGACCTGTGCTTTCTCGGCGCGGCCAAGATCGGGTTTGGTGGAGCGAGTTTCTCCACCGGGCTCGCCAGCAGTCTCGGACCATTTGGCAGTGGTATGGCGGTGACCGGCGGCGTGATGCGCACGTTCAACGACCCCATGGGTGCGTTGGCGAAACGCACCTATCTCGGCGGCTCGGTGCATGTGTGGCCCTTGCTGGGCCTCGGTGGCGAAATCGGTGTGTATCGACGCATGGGCAGTGATGCCCCAGGCACCACGCACGGGCGCAACATGATCATCTGGTCTGCCGGATTCGGGTTCTGATCCGTGATCGCATCGCGATGTGCCGTACCGGCGCCGCGCTGAGCGATGCCATCCATCGATCCGTTGCCACGTCTGCGCGACGTGTGTCTCGCACTGCCGGAGGCGCATGAAGTGACGGCGTGGGGCGAGCCGACATTTCGCGTGAAGAACAAGTTGTTCGCCATGTACGCCAGTCCGCACAATCATCACGGACAGGGGCGTCCCGCGGTGTGGATCAAGGCCCGCGCCGAGAACCAGCGGCTCTTGATCGCCGCCGAGCCATCGCGCTACTTCGTGCCGCCGTATGTGGGGCCGAGCGGTTGGGTGGGTGTGTGGCTCGACAAGCGTCCGCGATGGACCGATGTGAAGGACCTGCTGCAGGACGGCTATCGGCAGGTCGCACCCAAGACCCTCCTCGCGAGGTACGGGCACGGCGTGTAGGTTCGCGCCATGGTTGCTGCTTCGTCTCCCGAGTTGAAAACGCGCCGGTCGCCCCTGCGATCGCCGGGTGTGCAGGTCACGCTGGGTCTCGTCCTCGGACTGGCGCTGGGCATGCTGCTTTCGCACGAGCCCAATCCCTCGGCGTTCACCACATCGATGCTGGCCGTGCTCGATGTCATCGGCACCGGCTGGATCAACGCCGTGCGGATGACGGTGATTCCCCTGGTGGTGCCGCTGCTGATTGTGGGCGTGGCTGGTGGAGGCGACCTCTCCGTCACGGGACGCGTGGGCGCCAAGGCCTTCGCCTGGATGCTGGCGTTACTCGTGGCCTGCGCCGCCTTCTCGGCGTTTGTGTCGCCGATCTGGTTCGAATCCCTGCAGCTCGATCCGTCCGCGACCGCCCGTCTGCGCGCCACCGCGAAAATCGACATTCCGCCCTCCGATGCGCTGTCGATGCGCACGTGGGTGTTGAGTCTCATTCCGCTGAATCCGATCAAGGCGGCGGCCGACGGCACGCTGTTGCCGGTGGTGCTGTTCACGTTGCTTTACGCGTTTGCACTTGGGCGCGTGGACGAGACACCACGCCAGGCGCAGCTCTCATTCTTTCGCGGTATGGCGGACACCATGCTCGTGGTGGTGCGCTGGATGCTGGCCATCGGATGGTTGGGCATCTTCGCGCTGGCTACCGTACTGGGGCAGAAGCTCGGGTCGTCGGTGCTCGGCGCGATCGGCTTTTACATCATGGTGCTGATTGTGCTGCACCTCGTGGCCACGGCCGGCATCTATGTCATCATCGCTGTGAATCGTCGTGTGCCTCTGCGGGCCTTCGCGCGTGCGATGTTGCCGTCGCAAGCCGTGGGCATGGGTTCGCGCAGTTCGCTGGCCGCGTTGCCGGCCATGGTGAAGGGAGCCACAGACGTACTCAAGCTGCCGCCGACAGCAACCGGCTTTGTGCTGCCGCTCTGTGCCAGTGTGTTCAAGCTGACGAGTGCGATTTACTGGCCTATCGGCGCACTGTTCGTAGCCAAGCTGTATGGCATCGATCTGCCCACCTCGAGCCTGTTGCTGGTGGCGGCATCGAGTGTGGTGCTCAATTTCAGCACGCCCGGCATCCCGAGCGGTGGCATGCTGCTGCAGGTGCCGCTGTACACGAGTATTGGTCTGCCGGTGGAGGGCATCGGCATCCTGATCGCCCTCGACACGCTGCCCGACATGTTCAAGACACTGCTCAATGTCACCGCCGACATGTTCGTGGCGGTGATGACCGTGCCCAGAGACAGCGTCGCGTAGCGGCTCAGGCGGCGAGAATGGGCAACCGCTTGCCGGGCTCACGCCCAGGTGCTGCGCGCATGCCGCGTTCGATGACGCCGCCGCCCAGCACCACATCACCATCGAAGATCACCAGCGACTGACCCGGTGAGATGGCTTGGATGGCCTCGTCGAGTGCGAGCTCGATGCCGGTGTCATCGAGGCGCACGATGGTGGCCGGCGAAGGACGCGCGCGGTTGCGCACCTGCACCTGCACCTGTGCGCCCAGGGCTGGTGCATCGGCGAGCCAATTGAGTTCGCGTGCTTCGAGTCCACGACCAAGCAACGCCTCACGCGGTCCGATCACCACCGCACGCTCCGACGGCACGATCTCCACCACGAACATCGGTTCGCCAAATCCGCCGGGAAGGCCCCTGCGCTGTCCGATGGTGAAACGCGCGAAGCCCTGATGTTCGCCGACTACTTCACCGGTGGCGAGGCGCAGCGGCCCGGCCTGCAGCGCGGGGGCGTCGGCGCCAAGGTGCTCGGCGATCACGCGCACATGATCCCCATCAGGCACAAAGCAGATGTCCTGACTTTCGATCTTCTCAGCGGTGCGCAGCCCGAAGCGCCGCGCAATATCACGCGTCTCTGACTTGGTCTGTGCACCGATGGGCAGCACGAGACGGTCGAGCACCGGCCGATCGATGCCCCACAGGAAGTAGCTCTGGTCCTTGCCCGTATCGAGGCCGCGCACCATCACCGACTGCCCGTTGCGTTGACCGATGCGCGCATAGTGCCCGGTGGCCAGCCACGGGGCATCGATGGCATCGGCCTTGTGCAGCAGGTCGCGGAACTTGGTAAAGGTGTTGCAGCGCACGCACGGAATGGGTGTGCGGCCGCGCGCGTACTCCTGCACAAAATCGTCGAGCACGTCGTGCCCGAAGTGATCCACGAGGTTGGTGACGTAGTGCGGAATACCAAGCTTCTCGCACACCCGCCGTGCATCGCTGGTGGCATCGAGCGAGCAGCACGGGCGGTCGGGCACGTCGGCACCATCGCCGTGCAGCTTCATCGTCACGCCGACCACATCGCAGCCATGTTCGACCAGCAGCGCGGCGGCCACTGACGAATCGACGCCTCCGCTCATGGCCACGAGCACGCGGGTGCCGCGCGGCGGCAGGCCGGCCATCACCAGCGTCTGGTCGATCCCGGTCATCGTCATCGTGCGAGCACCGCGTACTAGAAGTCAACGACGGCGAACGCCGCAGCCTGCGAAGTCTGCTGCCCACCACGCGCCTTCTGCGCGAGCGTGGCCAGCACCTCCACCGTACGATCGACACAGGCTTCGGTGCTCAGCGCACCGAACGACAGGCGCAGTGCGGCATTGGCAATGGGTGTGGGTACACCCATCGCGGTGAGCACATGCGACGCGGAGACACTTCCGCTCTGACACGCCGAGCCTGCGCTGCAGGCGATGCCACGCAGGTCGAGCGCCATGAGCATCGACTCACTGTCTGTGCCCGGAATGGAGCAGTTGCTGATGTGCGGCGCGCGTGGCGCACCGGCACCGTGCACAATCACATCAGGTACTGCGGCACGTAGCGCGTTCTCGAACCGATCGCGCAGCGCGCCCAGGCGGCGGCCTTCGGCGTCATGCTCAGCAAGCACCAGCTCCGCCGCCGTCGCCAGGCCCACGGCGAATGCGACGTTCTCTGTGCCGGGGCGGCGACCACGATCCTGCGAGCCGCCATGAAACATCGGCTCGAGCGGGGTCTCGCGGCGGATATACAACGCGCCGATGCCCTTGGGGGCGCCGAGCTTGTGGCCGGAGAGCGTGAGCAGGTCGAAGGGCACCTGGCGGGCGTCCACCGCCACCTTGCCGAAGGCCTGCACTGCATCTGTATGAAACACCGCGCCCGCCTGACGTGCTGCCGCGGCGAGTGCGGGAATGTCCTGTATGACGCCCACTTCGTTGTTGACCCACATCACGCTGGCCACCGCCGTCTTGCTGTCGAGCAGCGATGCAAAGTGCGTCGCGTCGACCAGCCCATCAGACGTGACGCGCACGAGCCGCTCTTCCCCGCCTTCCTGCGCCACGCGATGCACGGCGGCGAGTACGGCCTTGTGCTCGATGGGCGTGGTGATCGCCGCCGTGCGCCCGCTCTCGCGGCGCGTGCGGAACGTGCCAAGGATGGCAAAGTTGTCGCCTTCGGTGCCACCCGAAGTGAAGCACACTTCATCGGGGTAGGCGCCGATGCAGGCCGCGAGCCGCTCGCGAGCCTCGTCGAGCGCGACGCGGGCCTCGCGCCCCCATCGATGCACGCTGCTCGGGTTGCCGAAGCGCGGGCCGAAGAACGGCACCATAGCGGACATGACCTCGTCGCGCACGGGTGTCGTGGCGGCGTGGTCGAGGTACACAGGCTGGGTCATCCCTTAAATTAGGGGTGTCGGCCGGGGAGAGGCACCCTTGACCCCCGGTCGGACGGCACTCCGTCCACCCCGTTTCCTGTACGGCTCCCGGGCAATGTTCACGACCTGCATTCACTGCACGGCCGATCTGGGCCGGAACGAAGCCTTTGAACCATTCCCGGTGGGCACCCGGCTGGCATTCGACGCGCGGCAGGGGCGCCTGTGGGTGGTGTGCCGCAGCTGCGCGCGATGGAACCTGTCCCCGCTCGAGGAGCGCTGGGAGGCCATCGAGGCGATGGAACGCCGGTTCTCCGACTCACGCCTTCGGGCGAGCACGGGCAACGTGGGACTGGCCCGTTTGCGGGAAGGTGTGGACCTCATTCGCATCGGCGAACCGCAGCGGCCGGAGATGGCGGCCTGGCGCTACGGCGACCAATTCGGGCGTCGGCGGCGTCGGCAGTTGTTGGTGACCGGTGTGCTCGTGGGCAGCGCGACCGCGATCGTCGGTGGCGTGATTGCCCTCGGTGCATCGGTGGGCAGCTTTGCGGGCGTGTACGCAAACGGTGGCATCTGGCAGACGCTCATTCATGGCCGGCAAAGAAAGTCCATCGGCATGGTCCGATTACCGGACGGATCGTTGGTGGATGTGCAGCGCCGTCATGCGCGTATGAGTGCCTTGCAGCACGGTAGCCTCGACGACCCGCTGCAACTGCGCTTTGAGCATGTGGGTGGCACCACGCTGCTCACGGGCGACGATGCGATGCGTGTGGCGGCGCGGCTCATGCCCACGGTCAATCGGTTTGGCGGGTCGGCGGCCAAGGTGCAGCAGGCGGTCGGTCTGCTCGAAGATGCCGGTTCGCCGATGGGCGTGCTGCTGCGGGCGCAGCAGCAGTCGGGATGGCGTGCGGGAGACAAGCGGTGGGGCGGCGATGTGCTCGCATCTGGTGGACGCGACAAGCGTTCGCAGGTGCAGACATTGCCCGGCACGCTGCATTCACTCTCTGTTGAACAGCGTCTCGCCATCGAGATGGCGGTGCACGAAGAGAGCGAGCGACGCGCGATGCAAGGCGAACTGCAGTTGCTCGAACAGGCGTGGCGTGATGCGGAGGAGGTCGCAAAGATCGCCGATGCGATGTTCACGCCCGCGGCCATCGAATCGCAAATCGATGCGATGAAGCGCAAGCCCTGACTTCACCCCATCGCGTATGTACCAGACGTGCATCCACTGTTTGCGCCCACTCGGCGCGAATGAATCGATCGAAGCATTGCCCGTGGGGCGTCGCCTCGCCTTCGATGCGGCCAAGGGACGGTTGTGGGTGATCTGCCGCGTGTGCGAGCGATGGAACCTTGCACCGTTCGAACAACGCTGGGAGGCGATCGAACAGGCCGAACGCGCGTTTCGTGGCACCCGCGTGCGCGTGAGCACCGACAACATTGGGTTGGCGCGATTGCCCGATGACACGGAGCTCGTGCGCGTGGGAGCACCGCAGCGACCGGAGTTCGCGGCGTGGCGGTACGGTGATCAGTTCGGCCGGCGGCGTCGCAAGGCCATCATCATGGCAGGTGGCGCGACGCTCGGCGTGGGCGCGGCTGTGAGTGGCGCCCTGCTCACCGGAGCGGGACTGGTGGCCTTGCTGCCGGTGTTCCAGTTGCTCAATGTCGCCAGCATTGTGTCACGCACCCACCAGACCATGCGACAGTTCGCTTTACCGGAGGGTGGAGCGTTCGTGCCGGTGGGGTTGCCGCGCCTCATTTCGGGCGGTGACGATGGCTGGGGCGTCGAGGTTGGCTACTCGGTACTGCGCAAACACGACGATCCGCGACCCTTTCCCGGGTGGTTCAGTCCGAAGTGGGACGGCGAGGGAAAGAACGAGATGGGGCGATTACGACTCTACGGCGTGGACGCTGTTCCACTGCTGCGTTGGGCCATGCCACGGGCCAACCGCGCGGGCGCGAGGCGTTCAGCGATCGCGGATGGGGTGCGCATGATCGAAAACGCCGGGGGGCCCGATCGCTACCCAGCGTGGGCCGCGACCCAGGTGCGTGACTGGGCTGCTCGTTCGACGTTTGGTGACACTGGCTCTCTCGATGCGATCCCGGCACCGGCGAGGCTCGCCTTCGAGATGGCGGTGCATGAGGACAGCGAGCGGCGTGCCATGGACGGCGAGCTTGCCTCACTCGAAAAGGCGTGGCGCGACGCCGAAGAGGTGGCGACGATCGCCGACAAGCTACTCGTGCCGACCTCGGTGATGCAGCGTCTCGCTCAGCTCAAGCGGGGTCTGGGGCGCGGGTAGTGCGCAGGAGCGCCCGTACCGGCGCGGCATCGGCGCCGATCACGGCCACGGGCGGTGCGATCAGTTCGTAGGCGCCGGGCGCGATGTCGCGCAGGTCGAGGTTTTCAAGCACGAACGATCCGCGACCGAGCAAGGCATGGTGCACATCCAGTGTCTTGCTGTGTCGACGGTCCACACTCGGTGCATCGACGCCCCACAACTTCACACCGCGGTCGACCAGCCACGCAGCAGCATCCGGAGTGAGCGCCGGCCAGTCGTCGGGAAAGACGCCCGTGGCGGATGTGTATCCTGTGCGCAGCAGGACGCGCGTGACGGCATGCACGCCCAGCAGGTCCTGCAGCAACGCACGATCGATGTCCTGCCCGATGGGATGCCCAGACGGCAGCGCGATGACGATGGCATCGCCCACAAACGCGGCGAGTTCGAGGGCATCGGAGGCGGGCCATTCGGAGTCCACATGCACCGGAGCATCGGCATGCGTGCCCACATGCAGGCTGGTCGTGATCGCGGCGAGATTCACACTTTCGCCATCTTCACGGCGCAGTGTCCAGCCGCAGGTGAAGGGATGATCACCGGGCCATTCGGGAGTCGCGGCGCCAAGGGGAATGGAGATGTCGTGCCACATGACGACGCTCAGCGACCGTAGAAGTTGGCGCGCACCGCCCAGAGTTCCGGAAAGAACCGCTGGCTCACCGTGCGGGCGAGATACTTGGCGCCCAGCGTACCACCGGTGCCGCCAGTTCCGGGGCCGATGATGCGCTCCACCAACTGCACATGCAGAAACCGCCAGCGCGCAAACCGTTGCTCGAACTCGAGCAGTCCCTCCACCAGAAGAAAGAGTGGTGTGGGTGCGGGGCCGGTGTACAGCGCGTCCAGCTCCACCTGTTCGTGCTTGAGCAGTGCAAGAACCAGTGACTGCAGCGTGGGGCGGGTGAGCGCGGCTTCCACTTCCGGCGGCGGTGATCCGTGCTCGCTGATCGCGGCAAGGAAATGCGGATCGCGCAGGCCAGCCGTGGCCTCGATGGCGCGAAACTGCGCACTTTGGGAGCCGCTGCTCGAACCCAGATATCCGCGAAACTGCGCAAAACGCTGGGGTGGGAGTGTGTCGAGCGACGAAAGCTGCTGTGCAATGATGTCCGTGAGCACATTCACCCGTTGCACGGCCAGCAAGGAACGCATGGTGTCGAACGCTTCGAGCGCGGAGATCAAGGTGTCCATCTCGTGTCGTAGCACCTTGAACCACAGTTCGCTGGCCTGGTGCACCACGATGAACAGCAGCTCATCCGGATGTTCAGGCGATGACTGCGGAGTCTGCAGGGACAGCAGCTCCGGCAGGCGCAGGTAGGTACCGTAGTCGATGCCGGAGGCGTCGTGGCCGCTCATGGCGTGTGGTGCCGGTCAGAAGGTGGAGACGTCGAGCGTCGTGACATCATCCACGCGCATCGTTTCTTCCGTGAAGAACGGTTCACCGTAGCGCGCGCGAATGAGCGACCCATAGTGCGCCGCATGATGGGTCACGATGTCGTACAACGGTTCCCCATTCGGGTAGACCTCGCCCGCCTGGGTGGCACCATCGAACTGGGAGCCGAAACACTTGATGGCAGCGAGCTTTCGCTCGTATTGTGCCGTGATATCCACCACGAACGTCGGCTTCACGTAGTCTTCGCGATACGCGATGACGTGCAGCAGCTTGAGTGGACGGAATGCCGGATGATCACCCGGCGCATACTTGGCGAGTCCGCTGAGGAAACACGCATCGCGCACGAGCTCGGTGGTGCGGCGGTGGTCCGGATGACGGCCGCGCAACGCCGGAGCAATCACGATGCGGGGGCGCAGCGCGCGCAGCATGTGAACCAGCCGCGTGCGCGTGGCATCGTCGTTGGTGATGCCGGCGTCGGGCAATCCGAGATTCTCGCGGGCGTGAATACCCATCACCGCAGCCGATGCGGTGGCTTCGGCGGCGCGGAGCTCGGCGGATCCTTTGGTGCCCATCTCACCCTGAGTGAGATCGAGGATGCCCACACGATGACCGGCGTCCACCGCCTTGATCAGCGTCCCGCCACAGGTGAGCTCTGCGTCATCGCGGTGCGGGGCGACCGCGAGCAGGTCCAGCGACTGAAGGGAAGACATATCGGAACGTACGCCTGCGGCAGAGGGCAGGGAAGCACGCTGTCCTGTCCTCGGTAGGCCCTGTCGCGGGCCGCCGCGTTGTTCCGGCTCAGCGCCAGTCGCGCGGCGCGAGCATGGCGATGAGCCGCGCCTCGAACGAGTCCGGGGCGTACTCCGGCGCGTATTGCCACATGGCGAGGGGCGGGAGGCTCATCAGCACGCTCTCCACCCTCGCGTTGGTTTGCAGGCCAAAGGTGGTGCCGCGGTCGTGCACGAGATTGAACTCCACGTACCGACCGCGCCGTACCAGCTGGAACGACCGTTCCGCGTCACCATACGGCGTGTCGCGACGACGCGCGACGATGGGTTCGTATGCCGCGGGCAACACCCGCGCCACGTCCCGCACGAACGCGGCCACCGCGCCGGCATGCAGGCCGTGCGCGGCGTCGTCGGAACGCAGATGATCGAAGAAAATTCCCCCCACACCACGGGCTTCATTGCCGCGGTGCGTGTTCACGAAGTACCGATCGCACCACGCCTTGAAGGTCTCGTAGAACGTGGCGTGATGCTGGTCGCACATGGCGGCCAGCGCACGATGAAACGTGCGGGCATCGTCTTCATGCGGATAGAACGGCGTGAGATCGGTGCCGCCGCCGAACCAGCTGTCCGTCACGGTGCCCTGATCATCGGTCAGCTCGAAGTACCGCACGTTGAGATGCACCGTGGGAATCATCGGACTGCGGGGATGCACCACCAGACTCACACCGGTCGCAAAGAAGTGTGTGGTGCCGGTCGCTGCCCCCACGCCTCCCAGGCGCTGCGCCGCCGCATCGGGGAGCACACCCATCACCACCGAACGGTTGATGCCTGCCTTCTCGAAGGTGACCCCGTCGCTGAGAACACGGGCCACGCCGCCGCCACCGCCGGGACGTTCCCACCGGTCCTCACGAAACGCTCCGCCCTCATCGAGGCGCGTGAAGAAGGCCGTCAGCTCGTCGTGCAGCGTCTCCATGTGCGTGGCAATGCGCTGCCGACGCTCCTCCGGTTCATGGACCATCGTCAGCGATGCGCCGCGAGGCGCTCAGGGGTCCACTCCCATTCCTTCACCGCGTCGACAAATGCCTTGGCATGCGCCGGCGGGACATCGGGGAGGATGCCATGTCCAAGATTTGCCACATGGCCGATCGGTCCGAACTCGGCGATCATCGCATGCGCGCGCGCGCGAATCTCTTCTGGGGGCGCATACAGCGCACAGGGATCGAAATTGCCCTGCATCGCGACGTTGAACGGCGCGAGCTGGCGGCGGGCCTGCGTGGGCGTTGTGTGCCAATCCACGCCCACTGCATCGGCGCCCGTGGCGGCCGCGATTTCACCCAGTGCCCACCCCGCGCCAGGCGCGAACACGATCACGGGTACACCGGCTTCCCGTGCACGCCGCGCCGCCTTGGCGAGGTACGGTAGCACAAACGTGCGGAACTCCTGCGGCGACAGTGCGCCCGCCCATGATTCGAAGAGCTGCACCACCTGCGCACCGGCCGCCACCTGCGCCACCAGAAAATCTCCCACCGCCGTGGCGAGTCGATCGAGCAGCGCGTGTGCCATGGCCGGCTGCTCGAACAACATGCGTTTGGCTACGGCGAACTGCTTCGTGCCTCTGCCTTCCACCATGTACGCCGCGAGCGTCCACGGTGCGCCCGCGAAGCCGATGAGAGGCACCCGATCATTCAGTTCGCGCCGCGCGAGTCGCAGCGCGTCGAGCATGTAGCGCAACTGGTCTTCGGGGTCGACCGTGCGCAGCTTGGCCACATCGGCGGGTGTGCGCAGCGGCGACGGAAATTGCGGGCCAACGCCTTCGTCCAGCGTGAGGTGCATGCCCATGGCTTCCGGAATCACCAGGATATCGCTGAAGATGATCGCGGCATCCACGCCGATGAGATCTATCGGCTGGAGCGTGACCTCGACGGCCAGTTCCGGCGTGCGGCACATCGTCAGGAAGTCGGACCCGGCGCGCACGGCGCGATACTGGGGCAGGTAGCGACCGGCCTGGCGCATCATCCAGACGGGGGGACGCGAGACGGGTTCGCGGCGAAGGGCGCGCAGCAGCAGATCGTTCATCGGAAACGCACGAGGAGAGCCAAAACGCACGAAGGCTCCCGTCCGACGGACGGGAGCCCCGGGCTCCTCGAAATTATCGTACTGCAGCCCGCTGGCGGCCTCCGGATCTCTACGGAGGTGCCCGGCCACGTCACCAATTCACAAGACTCAGGCCGCCGCGCGTGCCCGCGAGGCCCGTCCGAGGCTCCGTGACGACTTGTTGGCCTGCGGACGCGTGCGGCGCCCGGTGAGCGTGAAGCTCCCTACCAGTTCGTCGAGGCTCTGTGCCTGGCTGGAAAGCTCCACCGCGGCCGCGGCCGCCTCTTCGGCATTGCTCGCCACGGTCTGGGTGGACGAGTTCATCTGGTGCGCCGCCTGCGTGAGCTGGTCCACACCCTGCGCCTGCTGGGTGCTGGTCGCCGAGATCTCGCTGATGACGCCAGTGAGCTGCCGGATCTGCCCGTCGATGTCGTCGAGCTGACGCTGCACGATACTCTGGCGCTGGTTGCCTTCCTGCGCGTGCCGCACACTCTCTTCGATCATCGCCGCCGTCGTCTTTGCGGCTTCCGCGCTGCGAATGGCAAGGCTGCGTACCTCTTCCGCCACCACGGCAAACCCCTTGCCCGCATCACCAGCCCGCGCGGCTTCCACGGCGGCGTTGAGCGCCAGCAAGTTGGTCTGGAAGGCGATCTCGTCGATGGTCTTGATGATCTTGGCCGTCTCGACACTCGAGCGCGCAATGCGCTCCATGGCAGTGGACAGCTGCGACATCTCGGCCACGCCTTCGGCGGTGCTTTCGCGGGCCGTTTGCACGAACCGATCCGCCTCGATGGTGTGCTGTGCATTGTTGCGGGCCATCGCGGCGAGTTCGGTCAGGCTGCTCGTTGTTTCTTCCAGGCTGGCCGCCTGATCGGCGGCGCCATGCGCCAGAGCATCGCTACCGGCACTGATCTCCGTGCCGGCGTTCGACACTTCCGACGCCGCCACGGCGACCATTTGCAGTGCGGCATCGAGATTGCCCACAGCGTCGTTCAGGGCCGTCTGCAATACGAGATAGTCACCGAGATACGTGCCTTCCATGCGCGCGGTGAGGTCACGGCCCGCAACACGCTGCAGCGTGCCCGACGCTTCCTGCAATGGTGTGGCGACCGCATCCATCACCCGGTTGAGACCCAGCGCGAGATCCGCGTAACTGCCTTCGTGACGTGCGATGTCGGCGCGGCGCGACAGATCACCGGCGCGGGCCGACTCGTTGAGCGTGGCCGAATCGGTGACGATGGCCAGCACGTTGCGCTGGGCTGCATTGAGCGAGAGGATCGACGCCTGACAGGTGGCGATGATGCCGTTCACCGTGGCGGCGAGCTGTCCGAGTTCATCCTCACGATCGATTTCGATGGGCGTCGTGGT
>NZ_DASWXE010000139.1:0-1930 GCF_036405635.1 Gemmatimonas sp.
AGAATGCACGGGCGCCGGAGCAGGCGCAGGTGCCGGCAGGAAGCGGCACCCGTCGTACCGGATCGCCCGACACTTCCACTATGTGAGGACCACATGACCTACAAGCTACTTGCCGCCATCGCGCTCGCATTGTCGAGCGTGGCGCCCGCCGCCCTGGCGGGTGAATGCGAGGACAACTTCAGCAAGTCCGGCAGCATCTTCTCCGGCACCGATTTCTCCAGCCGCGTCACCGTTCCCGATCTGTCCGTCAAGGATGCGATGGGCCAGGTCCGCGGGATCATGATCGGCGAGAAGATGGACGTGATCACCGAGGATGCTGAAACCGGCACGATGCTGGTGGAACAGCGCTCCACCGGCACGACGCGCGCAATCCCGACCTTGATCGCCATCAGCGGTGAGGGCGGCGCGGCGACGGTGCAGATGACGGTGAAGACCGAGAAGGGCCAGATCGCGAAGGCGGATGCGATGCGTCCGTACATGTGCGAGCTGCTCGCCAAGGTCAAGGGTGGAAAGGAAGGGCGCGCCGCCGCCGCGCAGGGTGCGAAAACCCAGAACAACGCGGACGTGACGGTGAAGGATGTCTATGTGTTCTCACGCGAGATCGCGCGGGAGGCCAAGGGCAACGCGGTCGCCGTGACGGCGCGCCACAAGGGTCGCCACTACGCATTGCGTGGCCGTGTGGATTACGTGCAGGAGGATGGCGAGGATTACAACGTTTCGTTCGAGATCCCGCAGCCCGGTTCCGGGCTGTTGCAGGTGCCTGGCGACAACGAGCCGCGCGTGGGTGTGGCCTGCCTGTTCAAGCCCAACCAGCTGGCCAACGTGCTGACCTTCCGCAAGGGCGACAAGGTGACGTTCAAGGGCCAGTTCCTGCGTTACGACGACTTCAAGCGCGTGCTCTGGCTGCAGAACTGCACGCAGACGCGCTGAAACGCAGATGCCCGAACGAGAAAGGCGCCCGGAAGGGCGCCTTTCTTCTTGGGTCGCGTGGATCAGTTGGCCTGGCGGCGATAAACGCCCACGTTGGTGTAGCGGCGGCCATCGCTCAGGTGCCCGTGCATCCGGATGACCAGGGTGTCGTCATCGACGAGTTCACGCTCCGACCATTGCACTTCCTGGCCGTCATGCCAGGTCGTCGAATAAAGCTGCGTGGGAGACACCGATTCGAAGCTGAGCGCGTCCGCATGCGGCGTGCTGTGGTACGGATACTGCACGCCATCCGCCCGCCCGTCGAAGGCGACGCGATAGCGCTTGCCGTTGGCGCTGAGCCACTCCGATGCGATGGACAGCTTCCCATCCTTCGCGCACGACAGTCGATAGCGCGCGCTGCGCGGCGGGCGCCCGAGCTGGTAGTCGCACTGCTCGGGAAGCAGGTGCCAGGTACCGGCGAACGCGGCGGCGGCATGGGTGGTCATCAGCGCTCCTTGCGCGGGCGGTGATCGAGGGCAACCCCGGGGCCACCATGCTAGCGAGCCCCCCGGGGGCGCCGGCTGCCAACGTCGTCGCAGTTTCGTGCACGGCTGCCAGACGAAAGTCATGCTCGTACCGCGGCGTACGCTTAGTGTGACGAGGAGTGCGACGTATTGCCCAGCATGCGGGGGCGGATGGCGGTTAGGCATCGAGCCATCAGCGGGCACGCGAGCTCAAGGCTTCGATCAGGCCGTCCGTCGTGAGGATCGCGTGTGCGTACGTCGGTGCGTTGATCTCGTGTGCTGCATGCATCGCGGCCGTGCTGGCTGCAGCGGTGGCATCACGGACAAGCGTGACGTGGTACCCGAGTTCGGACGCGAAACGCCCCGTCGTTTCGATGCAGGTGTTCGCGATGAGTCCCACCAGGATCACGTGGGTGATGCGGTGCTGCTTGAGCAGGTAGTCCAGGTCGGTGTTCGCGAACCCGCTGCTGCCCCAGTGCTCCTTGACCATGATGTCG
>NZ_DASWXE010000140.1:0-32517 GCF_036405635.1 Gemmatimonas sp.
AGGTTGCGACGTTCCTGCGCCATGGTGGAATCGAACGCCACCGCCTTGGCGTAGTAGTTGGGCTCCACGGCAAAGGAGGGGTCGTCATTGGCAATGCGCATGACGGCGATGTTGGCCACCACCGTCGAGCCAAGGATGACGGCCACACCAATCGGCCAACCGATACCTGATTTCACAATGCCCCTCCGGGTGTCGGACCCGTGGGTCCGAGCAGTCGATACTTCACGGTTTCTTCGTAGCCGCGCGCATCACTCACGGTGATGTTCACCCAGCGTTCACCATGGATGAACGCCCGCGGCGGCAGCAGCACGAACAGGCTGGTGGTGCGGGTGGCACCGGCGTCCACTGGCAGTGGATTCTCGGGAATCACCACCGCAACTTCTTGCGGAGACAGCCCCGCATCGGACAGACCGTTCACCGCGATGGTGTATGTCATCGCCTCGCTGCGACGGTTGGTGAGCTTGATGCGCACCTGATTGGAGATGCGCCCGTCACTCTCCGTGGCGAACGGCCCGTCGAGGCCGCGCAGCACGGTGAGGTCGGCCGCTTCCTTGACGAACAGTGCGATGGCCAGACCCCCCAACAGCACTGCGAGTACGAGGGGATAGAGCACCGTGCGCAGACGCAGCCACTGCTTCGGCTTGCCGGCAATCGCATCCTGTGAGGAGTAGCGAATGAGCCCGGTCGGCTTGCCCACCTTTTGCATGATGTCGTCGCAGGCGTCGATGCACTGCGTGCAGTGCACACACTCCATCTGCAGTCCGTTGCGGATATCGATGCCGGTGGGACAGGTCTGCACGCAGGCATTGCAGTCGATACAGTCGCCGGCGTTAGGGTCTCGTGTCTTCGTCGCGTGTTCGCGCGGTTCACCACGTGTGTAGTCGTACGCCACGATGGTCGACTGCCGGTCGATCAGGGCCGCCTGCCAGCGTCCGTATGGGCACACGATGAGGCAGGTCTGTTCACGGAAGTACGTGAAGTTGAACCACACGATACCCGTGAACACCACCACGAACGCAAAGGCGGTCGGATGTGCCGACGGTGAATGCAGCATCCAGCGGTAGAGCTGGTCGGTGCCCACGAAGAACGCCAGAAACGTGTGCGACACGAACAACGCCATCAGGAAGAACGTGATGTACTTCGCGATACGGCGCGGGGTGAACCACAGGCCCTTCTTGTCGGCTGTGCGGGACGCGGAGTAACCGCCGTCGAACCACCGACCGATGGGGCGGAACAGGAACTCGAGATACACCGTCTGCGGGCACGCCCACCCACACCACGCGCGGCCGAACAGCGCGGTGATGAGGAAGATGCCCACCACACCGCTGCCCAGCACGAACATGAACAGCAGCGTGTCGGTGGGCAGAAACGTGAAGCCCATCAGCGTGAACTGCCGCCGCGGCAGGTCCATCAGGAACACGGGCTTGCCAAAGATTCTGAGATGCGGCGCAAGGAAAAACACCGCCATCAGTGCATACGCCATCACGCGGCGTCGCTGCCACCACGCCCCATGCGATGGCTTGGGGCGGATCCAGCGACGGCTTCCGTCTTCATTGAGGGTGGGGAGGACACGCCCCCCCACCCGGGGAGGTACTGCCTGACTGCTCACGGAGTGACCAGCTCTCCCTGCGGCGCCTTCGGGTTGGCAGGATTTGTCCCGCCCAGCGACACGACGTACGCCACGACCGTCGTGAGCTGTTCAGGCTTGAGGGACTTGCCCCAGGGCGGCATGCCCTTGGCCAGCACGCCGTCCACCACTGTCTTGTAGATGTCGGTGCTCTTTCCGCCGTGCAGCCAGTAGGCGTCGGCGAGACTCGGGCCGATCAGGCCACCTCCGTCCTGCCGATGGCACGAGGCGCAGTACGCATCGAAAGTCGTCTTGCCGGTGGCAAGCGCGTTCGGGTCGTGCGCCAGCGCGGCCAGCGCCGCTTCCGATACATCGCTGCCACTCGGCGCTGGATGGGCCGCCGCGTAGGCCTTCATGTCGGCCTCGTAGTCGGCAATCCAACCCTTGCCCGAGCCAATCGGGCCGATGTTGAACAGGTACAGCACCGAGAACACGATCGTGACCACGAACGTCGCCAGCCACCAGCGCGGCATCGGATTGTCGTATTCCTGAATGCCGTCGTACGTGTGATCGAGAATGCGGTCGGTGTTGCCACCCTTCGCTTTGGGCTTCGGTGCTTCCGACGCCGGGGCGCGATCTGAGGCATCACTCATCGTCAGCCCTCCTGTCGGCCAGCGTGTGCAACCACCTGCGCCACAACCTGCGGCATTGCCCGTGGCACCACCGTCCCTTCGTCGAACGGCAGACGTGACGCCGTATCGAGTTCGCCGCGCCGCGAGGGCATCCAGGTGCGGATGGCTACGGCGACGAACACGCCGAGGAAGAGCACGAGCGCGACCTGGGTGTAGAACGACAGTCCCGCGTGCGACATGATGTCGGAGAGTTTCATCAGTGCTGCGCTCCCGGCGCGGAGGCCGCGGACGTCGAGGTATTGGACGAAGTGGAGGTCACCTTGATGTCGCGGCCCAGGCGCTGCATGTAGGCGACGATGGCCACCATCTGCTTGTCTTCGAGACCGGCGGGGCCACCCTGTTCGAGAATGGCGGCGGCGATCTGCTTCGCCTGTTCACGCGCCATATCGGGCGCACGGTTCAGTGCCTCGCCATAGGGCACACCCACCATGGCCATCGCATCGACTCGACTCTGAATGGCGTCGAAGTCGAGCGCGGTTGTGCTGAAGTGCGGATAGGCCGGCATGATCGACTTGGCCGTGACCGCGCGCGGATCCTCGAAGTGGCGCACATGCCAGAGATCGGGATACTTGCCGCCTTCACGCGCCAGGTCCGGACCGATACGGCGCGAGCCCCAGAGGAACGGGTGCTCGTACACGGACTCGCCCGGTTTCGAGTATTCACCGAAGCGTTCGGTTTCATAGCGGAACGGGCGCACCATCTGCGAGTGGCAGTTGAAGCAGCCTTCGGCGATGTAGATGTCGCGGCCGGCGAGTTCGAGCGGCGTGTACGGCTTCACCGACGCGATGGTCGGCACGTTCGACTTGATGAGGAACGTCGGCAGAATCTCGAACAGCGATGCGACGACCACGGCGAGTACGGTCAGTGCCGTGAAGAGCATCGGCGCACGTTCCCACGCGCGGTGCCATTCCACCTGGTTGAAGCGTGCCCACAGCCCCATCGCCGGAATCACCGGATGGTCGGGCACGTAACGCGGCGCCAGCGGAGCCGCTTCGATGACCGGAACCTCGTAGCGCGCCGGGCGGTTCGCCCACGTCTTGAAGATGTTCCAGCCGAAGATGAACATGCCGACGATGTAGAACGTGCCGCCGACCACGCGCATCCAGTACATCGGCATCAGCTTGAGCACCGTCTCCACGAAATCGGGATACGCCAGGCGTCCCGTTTCGTCGAACGCGCGCCACATGAGCCCCTGCGTCACGCCGGCGCTGTAGATGGCCACCACGTACAGCACGATGCCCACCGATGCGATCCAGAAGTGCACTTCCATCGCGCGCTTGCTGTAGATCTCGGTCTGGAAGAGACGCGGCAGCAGCCAGTACACCATGCCGAACGTCATGAAGCCGTTCCAGCCCAGCGCACCCGTGTGCACGTGCGCGATGATCCAGTCGGTGTAGTGCGACAGGGCGTTGACGCTCTTGATGGAGAGCATCGGGCCTTCGAAGGTGGCCATGCCGTAGGCAGTGATGGCGACCACGAAGAACTTGAGGATGGGATCCTGCGCCACCTTGTGCCACGCGCCGCGCAGCGTGAGCAGGCCGTTGATCATGCCGCCCCACGACGGCGCCCACAGCATCACCGAGAACAGCATGCCCACCGTGGAGGCCCACTCGGGCAGCGCGGTGTAGTGCAGGTGGTGCGGGCCTGCCCAGATGTACATGAACACCAGCGACCAGAAGTGCAGGATGGACAGCTTGTAGCTGAACACCGGCCCTTCAGCGGCCTTGGGCATGAAGTAGTACATGAGGCCCAGGAACGGCGTCGTCAGGAAAAACGCGACGGCGTTGTGGCCGTACCACCACTGCATGAAGGCGTCCTGCACACCCGCGTAGATGCTGTAGCTCTTCAGCGGACCTGCCGGCATGGACAGGTTGTTGAAGATGTGCAGGATGGCGACGGTGACGATCGACGCGATGTAGAACCACAGCGCGACATAGATGTGTCGCTCACGACGGCGGATCAGTGTACCGAAGAAGTTCACGCCGAACGCCACCCACACCACCGCGATCGCGATGTCGATGGGCCATTCGAGTTCCGCGTATTCCTTGGCCTGCGTGTAGCCGAACGGCAGCGTGAGCGCCGCGGCCACGATGATGGCCTGCCATCCCCAGAAGTGAAACTTGCTCAGCCCATCGGAGAACATGCGCGCCTTGAGCAGGCGCTGCGTGCTGTAGTAGCAGCCGGTGAAGAAGGCGTTGCCGGCAAATGCAAAAATCACCGCGTTCGTGTGCAATGGCCGCAACCGACCGAAGGACAGGAACGAGGTGTTGAAGTTGAAGATGGGATTCGCGAGCTGCAGCGCGATGAGCAGTCCGACCACCATGCCCACCACGCCCCAGATCAGCGTGGCAAACAGGAATTTCCGGACGATGTCATCGTCGTAGGAGAAGCGGTCCAGGGTCGCGGCTGATGGAGCAACCGCGCTTGGTGCGGAGGTCATCGAAGGCCCTCAGGGGTGCAAAAGGAAATGAGGCAGTGCCTGGAGTGTAGGCCGCTGCCTCATTTCTTCCCGTCGGGGGGGAGATGGACTTACGTCGGGGAATTCCCGATGTGATGCAAGGCTATCCCTGTCGCCTCATGCCACGCGTCGCACGGTGCGTGCTTTCGTGTGCGCATTCGCACGCGCATGATGTGGTTGATCGCTGACGATGAACCGCTCCACCTGTTCACGCTGCGTCTGTGCCTGCGCCATCAACTCCTGCGCCGCACCCGCTGACTCTTCGGCGTTCGATGCCACTTGCTGCACCGTTTCGTTCAGCGACGTCACGGCATCACGAATGCCGGTGAGACCACGCGCCTGCGAGTCGGTGTCGTTGGCAATGACATCCATGACGGTGTGCACCGACGCGATGCGCTTGGAGAGCTCGAGCAGCTGACCCTCCACTTCCTGCGAGATGTGCACGCCACCTTCCACCCGCTGCACGGCCTGCTCGATCAACTGCGCGGTGTTGCGGGCCGCTTCGGCGCAGCGCATGGCCAGCGCCCGTACTTCGTCGGCCACCACCGCAAAGCCGCGGCCGGCCTCGCCCGCCCGGGCCGCTTCCACCGACGCGTTGAGCGCCAGCAGGTTGGTCTGGAACGCGATCTCGTCGATGGTGCGCACGATCTTGGCCGTCTCGCGGGCCGCGTCCCGGGTGCTGTCCATCGCCGTCATGAGCCGGCTCACCCCACCCACGCCGGACACCGCCGCATCATTGGCCCGGGCCGTGGTCTCCCGCGCCGCCCGCACATTGCGCGAGGTCGCTTCACCCAAAGATGCCAGTTCGACGATGTTGGCGTTGATCTCCTCCAGCACCGAAGCCTGATCCGACGTCATCTGGGCCAGGCTGTCGGAGCTGTTCGCGATCTCGCCTGAAGCGGCATCGATCTGCGTGGATGCACATCGAAGTTCTGCAATGGCTTCACAGAGGCGCGAAAGTGCGCTGTTCATGTCGCTTGAGGTCTGGTCGTACTCCGAGCCAAACCCCGTCTGCGCCTCGCCCGTCAGATCGCCGTCACGCATTGCGGCAATCACCGGCGTGATCGAATCCAGGAACCGCTGCGTGTTCTGACGGGACGCCTCGCTGTGCCGCCACAGCGTCTCCACCGTGGCCGCGCCCTCCACCATCCGGCGCGAGATCACCGAGAACGCCCCACGCAGGTCGTCCGACGCATTCACCCGCATCGACCGGCGTTCGGCCACCGCCACACCCAGCTCGGCGCCATGCGTTTCCAGCGTCTCCAGTGCGTGGATCACGCCACGCACCGCCGCCGCCACGCCCTTTCCTGCGGGCACCACGTCCAGCCGACCCTCGCCCACCGCTTCCAGCGATTCGAACACCTGCTGGGTGGTATTGGCCTCCGCCTCGAGCTGACGGGCCAGGAATACCAGCACGCCCGTCTCGAACACGACGAACAGTGCATGCACCGCCACGATCAGCACGCCGTGCTCACTGTGGTTGAGCAGGAACACCCCCACACCCGCCCCCTGCAGCGCATGGAAGGCCACGTGGTGCACCGCGATGAACGCGGCGGCTGCCACTGGCACCCGCCAATCCCGATAGGCCAGCAGGAACGCCAGGGATGCGAACACATGGAAATGCATCTCCACTAGGCCGTGGGCTTGATGGATGAACAGCGCTGAGAAGCACATGAAGGCGATGCCGACCAGGAATCGGGTGGACGGAGCGCCGGCCCGGGCCCGGGTCAGCCAGAAACTGGCCAGCGACAACGGCACACCCACAACGAGGGCGGCGGTCCAGCTTTTATAGATAGCCCCGAGCAGCAGGGCGAACGGCAAGTGCGCGAGGAGCACGATGCCCAGCAGGCGGTCTGCGGCGTGCCGGCTGCGATCGAGAACGGTGGAGTGCGAAATCATCGAAGAGTGCAGGAAACAGAGTGGTTGCTCCTTGATGAGTATCGGCCGTGTGTTCGCTGGCTTGACCGGTGCCTTTTCCACCCGGAATCGCATGACGGTGTGCGGATCCCGGCCCGGGAACCATCCATTCCGTAAATCGCTATACTTCCACCATGTCTGCATATCTTCCCAACTCCGACCTGGGACTCGGCGCCAAAGACGTCGCCCAGGATCGCCGCGCCTTCCTGCAGCGCGCCGCCACGCTGGTGGGCATTCTGGCCGTCGGCCGCACGGCTCTGGCCCAGCCGGCGGCTCAGCCCGCCGCCATGGCGATGACGGTCTACAAGGACCCGAACTGCGGCTGCTGCTCGCAGTGGGTGGACCATGTGAAGAAAGCCGGATTCACGGTCACGGTGCGCGACTCCGACGACATGCCGGGCGTGAAGGCGTCCTTTGGTGTGCCGAGTGCACTGCACTCGTGCCACACGGCGCGCGTGGGCAGCTACGCGATCGAGGGCCATGTGCCGGCCGACCTCATCGTGAAGCTGCTCAAGGAGCAGCCCGCTGGTCGCGGCCTCGCCGTGCCGGGTATGCCGGTGGGCTCGCCGGGCATGGAGATGGGCTCCCGTAAGGATGCCTACGACGTGCTGCTGTTCGACAAGGCCGGCAAGACCCGCGTCTACGCTTCGCGATAACGCCTGCCGTGATTTCTGATCAATCGTCGGGCATCCTCGTACATCACGCCGAGGAAGCGGACATCCCGGCCATCGTGGCGCTGAACAATCTGTATGCGCCCGATGGTCTCACACTGATGCGCAGCGAAGCGTTCGTCACCAGCCACCTGCAGGACTATCAGGTGGTGCGGTCGGGGGACGGGCAGGTGATCGGGCAGGTCGCGCTCGATGAATACTCACCGTCATTGGTGGAGCTGGTGTCGCTGGCGGTGGCGCCCGACACCCAGGGGCGCGGACTGGGGCAGGTGCTCATCAACGCCGCCGAACATTTGGCCCGCGAGCGGAATTTCCCCGAGATCTTTGCGATCTCGCTGGCCGAGCCGCTGTTCCTGCGCATGGGGTACTCGGAATCCACGATCGAGAAGTACCCCGAGAAGATCGCGCGCTATCGCTCGATCTCGCGATCCGAGTTGTCGATCGGTCGCAAGTTCTGCTTCAGGAAGCGGTTGTGAGTTGCGGGGGGCGGGTTCGGGGGTGAACGGCCGGGTCACGGGTTCCGAGTGATGCGGTGATGGCACCCGCCACGGTGCGTGCGGCAATGGCGTTACGTGCAGATGTGGTGGCGAGCTTGCGCGCGGTACGTGTGAGCGGCTGAGGGGCAATCGCTGGTGCGACGTGCAACGTCATGCGGGCATCGCGCAGTGCAAAGACGCGCGGAATGTTCGCCACCAGGGTTTCGTCGCCAATCCAGCACAGGGCGTGCAGATCACCGCTGCTTGCCGATGCCGTGATGGCCATTGGCACCACCGGCACACCGGCCCGCACCGCGCCCTCCACCAACCCCGACTTGAACGGCAACAACGCGCGGCCGTCAGTGGTGGTGCCTTCCGCGAAGAGCAACACCGACGTGCCCGATGCCAGCGTATCCTGCAGCACGGGAATCGCCCGCAGCAGATCGCGTTTGTGGTGGCGGTCCACCCAGATCACACCCACCGCATCGCCAAGCCAGCCCACGAGCGGCCAGCGGCGCACATCGTTCTTGGCCACGAAGGTGCAGCGCTTGCGCGCGAGCACAGCCACGATGTCCAGCCACGACAGGTGATTCGCGATCACCAGCGTGGCTTCGCGTGGCCACGCCCCACGCACCGACACGCGCACGCCCATCACCGCGAGGATGCCGCGGCACAGCGCACTCACCATCCCCAGCGCAAACCCGTTCTGCATTCGGTCCTTATCCGAAGAACGACTGATAGACACGCGGCTCCATCGCCTGACTGTCGAGCAGCACGAGATAGTCGGTGGTGCCGAACTCACGATCAAACGCCGGCGCGCCGCAGATGCGCGCGCCGAGTGCGAGGTAGCCGTCGAACAGCGGCGGAAGCGTCGTCCTGAGCGCCTCGGCCACCGCCTCCGCCTCGCCCGACGGGCGCTGACGGCCGTCGTCGGCCAGGGCTCGCACCGCTGGACGCGGTCGCACCAGCACCTGATCGTGCAGCGCCGATCGGGCATGCAGGGCCCGCCAGGTGTTCACGGCATGGGTCTCGTCGAGCCCGGCAATGGAGCAGCAGCCGAACAGGAAACGCTTGCTGTTCCACTGCAGGTACCGCGCGAGCCCCTTCCACAGCAGGCGCAGCACGCGTCCCGACCGGTGGGCCGGTGCCACGCAGGCCCGGCCGATCTCCACGGCTTCGGCGAGAATGGCGCCCGGTACGGCGCCCAGTTCAAACAGGGTGGCGCTGTAGAAGCCGTGACGGGTGGCCGCCATGACCGCCGTCTGCAGACGATAGGTGCCCACCACTTCGCCGCTGGTCCGGTGCACGATCATCAAGTGATGGAACCACGGGTCCCGCTCATCCGCGTCCCGTCCCTCGGCGGCGGCTGTACTGAGCCCTTCCTGCAATTCTTCGTTGAAGACGCGATAGCGCAGCGTCTGCACAGCGTGGAGATCGGCGCGGGTCCAGGCAAAGCGCAGATCGTAGGCACCGGCGGCAACGATCCCCGGAGGGATGGCATCACTGTGGTGCGGGAAGACATCGAGGTCGGTCGGGGCGGCGAGCGGTACGCTCACAGTCGCAGCCCCCACGAGCGGTGGAGTCTCCATGGGCATCACGCTGCCGCCGCAACGCAACGGCGGCGTGTCGGGGCGAACACGGGGATGTCACTTCGGAGAAACGGTCCGGCTCGCACGGGCACGCCTTACGACCGTTCCAGACTGGCCACCGGCAATTCCTACAGCGAGTTTCCCCGGATGGCCCCACAGTTTGTTGATCCGGCGCTGCCCAAGCGCATCGACCGTTGGCGCAGCCCCGCGCTCGGTCTCGAGATGCCCATCGTGAGCTATGGCTGGCGCGGTCAGCCGGTGCTGCTCTTCCCCACGGCCGCGGCCGACTTCCTCGAGAACGAACGGTTCTGGCTCATCAAGGCCATCGAGCCGCTGCTGCAGCAGGGACGTATCCGCGTCTTCTCCATCGACTCCATCAATCGCCTCGCGTGGATGGAACGTGGCATCTCGGTGCCGGAGTGCGCGCGTCGACAGGCCCTCTATTCCCGCTATGTGGAAGACGAGGTCGTGCCGTTCATTCGCCACGTCGTTGGCGATGCAGGCGCACGCCCCATCACCACGGGCGCGAGCTTCGGCTGTTTCCATGCGGCCAATTCATTCTTCCGCCGCCCCGATCTGTTCGGCGGTGTGATCGGCATGAGCGGCTTTTACGATCTGTCGCCGAGCTACTTCATGGGGTACTCGGATGACAACTGCTACTTCAACAATCCCATGTGGTATGTGGCAAACACCGAGGGCTGGGCGCTCGATCAGCTGCGCCACCACTCGCGCATCGTGCTCACCAGCGGACAGGGCGCATACGAACGGCCCGACATGACGCGTGACTTCCACGACCTGCTCGACCGCAAGGGCATCGGCCACCTCTACGAGTTGTGGGGGCACGATGTGAACCACGACTGGCCGTGGTGGCGCAAGATGCTGCCGTACTATCTGGAGCGAATCGGATGCTGAGTTCTTCCGCTGTACGTTGTTCACGACTCGCATGGTGTGCGGGTGTGCTGGCGGCCACGCTGTCTGCTGCTGCACAGCCGGTGGCGGCACAGACCGCGCGCGCTGGCATCGCCGTGGCGCCCACACCCACTGGCCAGCCGCTGCGCAACGCCTCACTGGAGCAGCGGCTGGCGCATGTGCGTCGCCTGCTGCGCGCCTCGCCACTTATCGACGGTCACAACGACCTGCCGTGGGCGATGCGTGAGGACAAGCAGAAGCCGCTCGACGTCGTCGACTACAACCTGCGTCAGACGCGGGGCATGACGGACATCGCGCGTTTGCGCAAAGGCATGGTGGGCGGGCAGTTCTGGTCGGTGTACATCCCCGGCGAGATCCGCGATTCCGGATACGCGCGCGTGCAGCTCGAGCAGCTCGACATCGCGCGCCGTGTCATCGAGCGCTATCCCGATGTGCTCGCTCCCGCCTACACGGCGGCAGATGTACGAAAGGCGTACACACAGGGCAAGATCGGCTCCCTGATGGGCATGGAGGGAGGTCATGCTATCGAGAACTCTCTCGGTGCGCTCCGTTCGTACTACGCCCTCGGCGCGCGCTACATGACGCTCACCCACAACGTCACCCTCGACTGGGCCGACGCGGCTGCCGACAAGCCCGTGCACGGAGGACTCACGGCGTTTGGCAAGGAAGTCGTGCGCGAGATGAACCGGCTCGGCATGCTCGTCGACCTGTCGCACGTGTCCCCCGGCACGATGAGCGACGCACTCGATGTGAGTGAAGCGCCAGTCATCTTCTCGCACTCCAACGCGCGCGCACTCACCAACGTGCCACGCAACGTGCCCGACTCCATCCTCGCCCGCATGCCGAAGAACGGTGGCGTGGTGATGGTGACCTTCGTGCCGGGTTTCGTGTCACAGCGCATCGTCGACTGGGGTATGCAAAGGGATTCCATCATCAAGCAGTACCCCGGTGATACCGACGCGCAGTTCAAGGCCTTTGCGGCGTGGCGGCAAACCAACCCGGTGCCGGCCGCGGTCATCGGTGATGTGGCCGATCATCTCGATCACATCAAGAAGGTGGCTGGTTCGGCGCATGTGGGCATTGGTGGTGATTTCGACGGCATCACGGAAACCGTACAGGGCCTCGAGGATGTCTCGAAGTATCCCGACCTGTTGGCGGAACTCGTGAAGCGCGGTTGGACCGATGCCGAACTGCGCGCGCTGGCCGGTGAGAACATTCTTCGCGTGCTCACGCGCGCCGAAACGATCTCCACGCGCCTGCGCAAGGAACGTCCCGCCAGCACCAAGACCATTCAGCAGCTCGATCGCAAAGTCGTTCCCTGATCCCGGCTGACCTCTCCGTTTTTTTCCCTCCTTCATTCCCGCCCAATGACTCTCGATCGCCGCACCTTCCTCAAGTCGTCCGCCCTCGTGGGCGGCGCGATCGGCCTAGGCATTCCGGCTGCCGCGCAGGCATTCAACGCCGACGGTGTGCGTCCGCAGGCCTATCGCCCCGAAACGGGTGAAGCCCAGCCCAAGCCGCTGCGCATTCTCATTCTGGGTGGCACCGGCTTCATCGGACCGCAGCAGGTCGACTACGCGCTGGCCCGCAAGCATCAGATCACCCTGTTCAATCGCGGACAGAGCGGCAAGGGACTGTTCCCGAACGTTCCGCGCATCGTGGGTGATCGCAACGTGGCCGGCGGCCACGATGGCCTCAAGAAGGGCAACTGGGATGTCGTGATCGACAACCCCACGCGCAATCCGCAGTGGGTGCGTGGCGCCGGTGAAGCGCTCAAGGGACCCGTCGGTCAGTACATCCTGGTGTCCACCATCTCGGTGTACAACGACTACTCCAAGCCCGGCATGGACGAGAATGGTCCCATGCATGCGCCGGCCGCGCAGGAGAACTGGGCCAGCAACGACGGCAACTTCTACGGGCCCAACAAGGTCCAGTGTGAGATCGATGCGAAGGCGCAGTTCGGTGCCGACAAGGTGACCATCGTGCGCCCGGGTCTCATCGTGGGCCCCGGTGACCTGAGCGATCGGTTCTCGTATTGGCCGGTGCGCATCGACAAGGGCGGCGATATCATGGCGCCCGGTATTCCGAGCGATCCGGTGCAGTACATCGATGTGCACGATCTCAGTGAATTCATCGTGCGTCTGGGTGAGAACCACACCATCGGCACGTTCAACGCCACCGGCCCCAAGTCGCCGACCAACATGGCCGAGATGCTGTATGGCATCAAAGCCGTGACGTCGAGCGATGCGAAGTTCACGTGGGTGCCGGCGGACTTCCTCGCGCAGCACACGGTGCGCGCGTGGTCCGACATGCCCGTGTGGCAGCCGGGGCAGGGGCGCACGGCCGGCTTCATGGCGGTGGACTGCAGCAAGGCTTACGCGGCCGGTCTCACCTGCCGTCCGTTGGCCGACACGGCCAAGAGCACGCTCGACTGGTACAAGACCCGTCCCGCGGCCGAGCAGGAAAAGCTTCGTGCCGGTCTCGCGCCGGACAAGGAAAAGACCGTGCTCGCCGCCTGGCGCGCCAAGAACGGGTGATCATATGACGAGCACCGTGAAGCCGTTGCGCATTCTCGTACTGGGAGGCACCGGCTTCATCGGTCCTCACATGGTGGAGTACGCGCTGTCGCGTGGGCACACGCTCACGCTGTTCAATCGAGGTCGCACCAAGCCCGGCCTGTTTCCCAAGGCCGAGCAGTTGATCGGTGATCGCAATGTGCCGGATGGCCACGCGGCACTGGCCGGGCGCACCTGGGATGTGGTGTTCGACCTGCCGGCCACCAACCCGCAGTGGGTGGTGAATGCGGCGGCGGTGCTCAAGGGCAAGGTGGACCAATATGTCTACGTGTCCAGCACCGCCGCCTACAAGGACTTCGCGCGGTCCTTCCCCGACGAAACGCATCCCACGCAGGACCCGGCGCCCATCACCGGGCCCGATGCGGCGGCAGCACCGTTCGGCAACAAGAAGGTGCGCTGCGAGCAGCTCGTGCAGGAGGCGTTTGGCAACGGGGCGACCATCGTGCGGCCTGGGCTTATCGTAGGCCCCGGCGACCTGACCGACCGATTCACCTACTGGCCCGTGCGCATCGAGAAGGGCGGCGAGATCATCGCCCCGGGTAAGCTGGACGACCCCGCGCAGTGGATCGATGCCCGCGACCTCGCCGAATGGATGGTGCGCATGGTGGAGACGCGCACGACGGGTGTGTTCAACGCCGTGGGCCCGCGGACAGTATGTGGCATCGGTGAGTTGCTGTACGGCATCAAGGCGTGTTATGCCAACGACACGCGCTTCACCTGGATTCCCGAGTCGTTCCTCACGGAGCAGAAGGTGCGTTCGTGGGCCGAGATGCCGGTGTGGAGCTACACGGGCGCCAGTACGGTGGCATTCTGTACCACGGTGGTGGACAAGGCCGTGAAGGCGGGGCTTACGTTCCGCCCGCTGGCCACCACGGTGCGTGACGGGATGGCGTGGTACCACAGCCGTCCCGCGGCCGAGCAGGAAAAGTTGCGCGCAGGAATCTCGATGGAGCGCGAGCGGGAAGTGCTCGCCGCGTGGCATGCCAAACAGAGCGAGGGTCGGTGACAGCAGCGGGGGCGGAAGTCGGGTTCATGCGTCGCACGTTCAATCGGCTCGGCACCATCGAGCCTGGTGAAGAACGCGCCACGCTGTTGGCAGCGACGTACTTCTTCTTTGCCCTCGCCAGTTACTTCATCCTGCGGGCGGTGCGTGATGCCGTTGGTGTAGCCGCCGGCACCGATCGGTTGCCGTGGCTGTTCACCGGCACGCTGCTCACCACGCTGGCGATGAACCCGCTGTATTCGTCCATTGTGGCGAAGCTGCCGGTGCGGCGTTTCATCCCCATCGTGTACCGCATCTTCATCGGCCTGCTGCTGACGTTTGCCGGTGTGATCAAGTGGGGACCGCATACGTGGGAGCCGTATCTCGGTCCCGCATTCTGGATCCTCACCAGCATCTACAGCCTGTTCATCCCCTCGGTGTTCTGGGGATTCATGGCGGACACGTTCCGTCCGGAACAGAGCAAGCGCCTGTTCGGTTTCATCAGCGTGGGTGGCACACTGGGCGCGCTGGCCGGTGCATTCCTCACGTCACGCCTCGCCGAAGTCGTGGGCACGCCGGTGCTCATGGTGATGTCGGTGTTGTTGCTCGAAGCGGCGGTGCAGTCCGCGCGGCGCTTTCCGCCGAGCTTCCGTCCCGATACGCGGGCGCGTGATGAGGCTGAACAGCCGGTGGGTGGGTCTGCGTTTGCGGGGATCACGCATGTGCTGGCCTCGCCGTATCTGCTCGGCATCTGTCTCTACATGCTGATGTTCACCATCGGCTCCACGGTACTGTACTTCCAGCAGGCGGAGATTGTCGGCGCGCGCTACGCGGATCGCGAATCGCGCACCGCGTTCCTGGCCACCATCGACACGGTGGTGCAATCGCTGACCATTCTCGCGCAGTTGTTTGTCACGGGGCGCGTGATCAAGTGGTTTGGTGTGGCCGTGACGCTGGCCATCATGCCCGTGCTGAGCCTCGTGGGTTTTGCCGCGTTGGGCACCTGGGGCACGCTGGCCGTGTTCGTGGTGTTCCAGGTGCTGCGCCGTGCCGGTGAGTACGCGTTCGGGCGTCCCGCGCGTGAGGTGCTGTACACCGTCGTGCCGCCCGAAGACAAATACAAGGCGAAGAACTTCATCGACACGTTTGTCTATCGCTCAGGCGACCAGATTGGTGCGTGGAGCTACGCCGGTCTCTCAGCGGCCGGACTGGCGGTGAGCACCATTTCGCTGGCCGCCGCGCCGATGAGCGCGATCTGGCTGGCGGTCGCGCTGTGGCTCGGTCGTCAGCAGCTGCGCAAGCAGGCTGAGACCGCACAGTAAGTCTCGGCCACCCGCGCGACTATCGTGTCGCGCGGGTGGCCACGAGTGAGGTGAGACGCTGAGCCCGCGTGATGTACGCGGGCTCACCACGTGACCAGGCCCGTTGCACCCAGTCGGCGTGCCACGACGCCGAGTCGGCACGACCTGCGGCGTGATGCGCCTGCGCCAGCACTTCGTGCATCTCGGTCTGGGTCACGGCAATGCCGTCCACGACGTCGCGCAGGATGAATCGTACGGCCGTGATGGCGGCGTCGGGCTCACCACGCGCCACGAGTGCCCGTGCCAGCTCGATGTTGATGCGCGAGTGATAGCCACGCAGCGGCGGTGCCATGGCGGCCTGCCATTCGGCGATGGCCAGATCCGGCTTGCCCCGTGCGCGCCACAGCAACCCACGCACGTAGTGATGCGCACGCGTGTCACGCACCACACCACTCTGTGCACCGGCTTCTTCAATGGCGCGCAAACGACCGTGCAGCGCGGTTGTATCGCCCTGTTGTGCGACCAGGTCCGCCGCTGCCGTGAGTGCGATGGTGCGCAGGCGCCGCACGTTGGCGTCGTGTTCACCAGGGCGCACCGCTCCGGTTGCCATGGAGTCGAAGAGCGCGATGGCTGTCGGTGTGCGTCCCGCATCCGCCAGAATGAACGCGGGCAGATACGCGTGATTCAGCGCCATGCGGCCACCATCCACCGTATCGCGCACGGCACGAAAGCGATTCACCGCGACGAGCGCTTCCCGCATGCGTCCCTGATGCCGAAGAATGGTGGCCAGCTGCCACCATCCGTCGAGTCGTTGGTCGGTGGTAGCCAACGTGGTCTGCTCGCGTGCGAGTTGCTCCGCTTCGGTGAGACGGGCGGCGCGTAGCAGATTGCTGGTGCGTCGCACGAAGCCCGCGGGGTAGGCTGGATTGAGTGCGAGTGCCCGATCGAGTGCCCGTGATGCTTCGGGCAGGCGTCCCGTGAAGTCGAGTACACGCGAATACGATGCCCAGGCTTCCGTGGACTGCGGCTGCCGGTCCACCCAGCGCTTCACGATGGCAATGGCGGCGTCCGGGTTGTCCTGGTCCATGTACGCACGCGACAGCAATTGCACGGCTTCGCAGGCGTAGCAGTGTTCGGGGCGCAACGCACTCAGCGCCGCCGAGTCGATGGTGAGTGCGCGCTGCAGCAGGGGAATTGCTTCGCCGGGCATGCCCAGATTGAGACGCGCTTCGGCAGCAAACAACAGCGCTTGTGGATCACTCTGGTCCAGCTGCAGCAACGAGTCCGCCGTTTCCTTCAGGCCGGCCACCTGCATCGTGGACGCCCACCCCGCGCGGATGATCAGTCGCTCCCGTGCTGTGGCCCGCTTCGCGAAGTGCAGTGCACGCGACATCTCCTCGGCCATCTCGGCACGATTGGGATTTGCGCGCGCGTATTCGTACGCCGCCATGGCAAACTGAGAGTCGGCCCGCAGCGCTTCGCCAAAGAGGCGCCGCGCCGCCTCGAGATCATACGACGCATTCGCCTTCATGCCCTCGGCGTAAAAGCGATGCGCGACAGCCGAACGCGTGGTGACATCACGCACGCTGCCAGCGAGCGGTTCGATGCCAAATCCGTCGAGCAATCGCGCGGTGCCACTGTCGGCGAGCGCGAAGAGGTCTGTTCCGCGAATGGTGAGCGCGGCGAGCACGGCGCCACTCTCCACATCCACACGGCGCAGGTCCAGGCGCAGTGTACCGTCGCCCGGATCGAACAGTGATCCGTCGATGAGTTCATGCGCACCGGCATGACGGGCGGCACTGATGTAGGCTGCTTCGGTGCTGTCACCCACGCCGCCGTGATGCAACAATTCGCTGAGACGCGCGGCACTCACCACCCGCAGCGCTTCACTGCGCGCGAGACTGGTGGCCAGCAACGCGGCGAGTGAACGCACGGGGCCGGACGATGATGTGCGGAAATCGGCAATGAGGCCCACGGCGATACTTGGCGGCGCGTGATAGCGCGGCTCGCCCGGTGCTGGTTCATGATGCTGCAAAGCCGGTACGCCCCACACCGTGAATGCGGCAACGGCTGCGATACCGGCAGCGGCCATGATCCAGCGCGTGCGCGACCAGCGACGGCGCGGTGCCGCCGTGGATTGTGGCGCGGTGGTTTCCGATGGCGACGATGTGTCTACGGACGCTGGCACCGATGTGTCGGCCGGCGTTGGCACCGGCACTGTATCCACTTCGTTGGCCTTCGTGTCGACGCGGGTTGGTGCGTCGTGCACTGCCGGTGTGGATGCTTGTCGCGCACGCAATTCCATCGCCAGCGCCATCACATCACGATCCGGCGGCAGTTCCAGCTCCTGCTGGATCAGCGTTTCGTGAATAGCAGCCTGACGAATGGCTGCGGCCACTTCACCATTCGCGGCCAGCGCGCGCATCAACGAGAGCGTGGCCTGCGAGTCGAGCGGGTCCACTGCGGCGAGCTTGCGCCAGTACGCAATGGCATCGCCAAGCTGCCCCTGTCGCTCGGCAGTCGTGGCCAGCGTCTCGAGGGCGCGTGTGTAGTCACGCTCCAGTACGCGGCGTTCCTCGTCGGCCCAGCGTTCGAACGCTGGTGCACTCACGAGGTGAAAGCCGCTCAGGAATGGGCCGTCGTACAACGCCACCGCTTCCGCATGACGGCCATGACGCAGGTGCTGCGCAAACTCGCCGACATCGTGGGGCAGGAACTCGGCGTCAAGCTTGAGCTCCTGCGAACCCGTGATTACGCGCTCATCGCCCAGGTCGCGGCGCAGCGCATACAGCGCCTGTGCGAGGGCTTTGCGGCTACGTTCTTCGTCTTCTTCATCGGGCCAGAACAGCGACAACAGTCGGGTACGCGAAACGCCGCGCTCACCGCCGCGGGCCAGTACGGCCAGCAGCGCAAGGCGACGCTGCTGCGTGGCCGCACCACGCACTTCTCCCGCACTCGATACGACTGCGCAGCCACCGAAGGTGACAAACCGATTCATGACATGAAGAAGACGTGACTGCCGCGCTCCCCGACTCGGGTGAGCGGATACTTCCACATCATGCGTCGGCTGGCGTCTCGGGGGAAGGCGTGGCGCTCCGCGTGTGGCGCGCCATGAGGTGATCGATGATGGCGGCGCGGGCACTGACCTCGGCCGTGAAGGCCGGTGGGCAGGCATCGGGGAGCACATCGCGGCATGCCCACACCAGTGCCTCCATACCCGCGCGCTGACCAGCGCCGTCGAGCCCGCAGGTGCGTCCATGCTCCACCAGCGCGGCGAGTGCGGGCACGATGGCCGGATCGTCGAGCGGCACGCGCCAGGCCGCGATCACGTCGTGCATCCACGTATCGATGACGGCATGGGACAACGTTGGCAGTGGGCCGCCCATGCGCCGCAGCCCATCCAGCCGTGCAGCGAATGCCTCTGTCATGGCGAGATGCACATCCGTGATGCGCGTGCAGAGCGGGTCGAGCGGTGATGACATCGGGACTGCGACGATCGGTGCGGTCACGAGTCGCGGGCCTGAGGCACACCGACACTGGTGTGCGCTGCTTCCTGCATCGCGGTGGCGAGTGCACCGTAGGCTTCCGCCCACGCGGCACGCGCCTCACTGGTGAAGGCATCGCCCAGGATGTCGGCAAACGTGTCGAGCAACGCGCCGCCCACGAGATCGTAGTGCGCATCCTGCACGCCATACGCGGCGTGCCGCCGGCCCAGCGCCTGCACCGCGGGCAGCAGTTGATCGAGGCGATCGAGACCCCGCACCACCACGGCCAGTGTCTGCGCGAGCTTTTCACCCTGCGACGGCATGTCGGTGTTGGTGAACAGCGCGCGCAGCAACGGGTCGCGCTGGAACAACCGGTCATAGAACAGGGGAGCCACCGCATCGGTGGTGGCTCCCATCAGGTTCCATGTCGACCGGATCGTGGCGATCTGGTCGGCGGTCATCACGGATTGCGCGACGTGTTGGCCAACTGACTCGCGAGCTGTGTCACCAGTGCTTCGAGCTGCGACAGGCGCGCGGTGAGTGCGGCGTTTTCTTCACGCAGGGCAATCGTTTCGGCCTTGAGCGACTTCGTGCGCAGCTCGAGCGCCTTCACACCCGCGACGGCCACACCATCGATGTCCACCGTGCTGATGGCCTTGTCGGTGTCGCCCAGGTTGAACGCCGCGCGGAACGCTTGTGCGGTGGGGCCCATGTGGCGCGTCGCCGTGTCTTCGGCCGTGTAGTTCCAGGTGTACACTGGCAGCGCGGCCAGCTTGCTCAGCACCGATTCACCGTCGACGGCGTGGAAGTTGGCCTTCTTGGTGGAGTCGGAGGTGTTGGTCCACACGCCGCCGCCCGAGAGAAACGCTCCGGTGCTGGTTTCGAGGAGGCGCCCCGAATTGACACTGGCCTGGGGGCTATTGCCCATCCAGAATCGCGTCCCCTGCATCACGAAGTGCCCGTCGAGGTAAGCCTTTGCCGCGCCCACGCCATTCGACGCACTGAGCACGATGGCGTTGGGGTGGCCGTTCGTGTCGGCGTTGCGGCCCACGGCGATACTGTTCGACCCAGACGCGGTTCCGTAGATCGCGCCGGAGAAGCTGCCGCTCGCTATACCGCGCAGGGATAGCGACGCCTGGCCAGATGCGTCTCCTCCGATCGCGAACGCCGAACTTCCCGAAGCGATCGCGCCGTCGCCAAACGCGAAAGAATGTTGCGCGGACGCGATGCCCTTCCACGCGAGAGACTGAGTGCCGGTTGCCTGTCCGCCGCTCAGTGCGGTCGACGAGCTGCCAATTGCACGCGAATAGTTGCCAAGCGCTACGCTGGTATTGCCCGAAGCAATCACCTCCTGGCCCATGGCCACACTATTCTGACCCGACGCTTTGGCATAGGAGCCTGTCGAGAACGACGTCCACCCGGACGCCTCATTGTTGTCGCCGAACGAGGCAGACGCACCGCCAATCTTGCTCGCCGTCCAACCATCCATCGCGTTGAACCCGGCCCGCAGTGCGCCATAGCTGCCGGCCCACATCAGCGTGGGGTCGGTCGCCTGCGTCACCAGAGGTGCCGCGGAAGCGCCCGTTGGGTTCCGGACGACGAACCCGGACGACGTTCGCACGCCGTTCGAGAGCAAGTACTGCGAGTGGTCGTCATCGCCCAATCCCGTCAGCGCGCCATGATCGCTGATTCCCGAACCGCCACCGGCCGCGACCGTCTTCGCCTCCCACCGACTCGTCGACGCGTTCCACGCCAGCACCTGCCCATCGCTCGGCGGCGTCGTCGCGAGCGCCCGACCCAACAGCTTGCCCACGGTGAGATTGCTGAACACCCCGGTCACATCGCCAGCGGCGATGTCGGTCGTCTTGACCGCATTCTGTAGCGCGACCGCTGCGTCGGTGCCGTCCGTCCAGCTGAACGCGACATGCGTGGGCTGGAGGCAGTTGGCCGGCGTATTGGCTGCCTTGATGCGATAGACCGTTCCTGATGCAGGCACGTAGCAGGCATGGAACACCGCCTGCGCTTCGGCCGGTGTGCTCGTCAGGGCAGAGGCGAGTGTGAGCGCGGCCAGGGTCAGCGTGCGGGGGAGGAAACGCCGAGCGGTGTCACGTGCGTCGGCGCAGCGTGCGAAGGAGGACATGGAAGTCTCGTGGGATTCGAATGTGGTCGGGTCGCACGGCCAGATGGGCCGCGTTGGACGCCGACAAGCTCGAAATCGCCCTCGCCTGGCCATCACCGGGGCAAAAACCGGTCAGGTGATGCGCAGGTGATCGGCACGTGATGCCCCGGAGACCGCCGCCGCGACGTTAGGGGCGTTCCACACCACCGGACGCCTTCGGAATCGCTGATCGCTTTTCCCATAGGCGCCGGACTTCCCGGTCCTTTCATCGCCCTTCATCGGATCTCCGATCATGTCGCCCGCATCCCATTCCATTCACCACACGCCATCGACGCCGATGCGCCGCCTGTCCTGGTCCCTCCTGGTCGCGGCCTCCACCTTCACCGCGTGCGCCGATGCGCACCCTGTCGCGCCTTCTATTGAAGTGCCGGATGTCTCGGCCGAGGCCAGGCAACAGCAACTCGCCGCCACGCTGGCCGTGGTGGTCGATGACGCCAGCTCCCGCCTGCTGGCCGACCTGGGGACGGACACGCCGGTGGCTCAGGCCTTTGGCGCGCTGCATCATGCGCTGGTCGGGGCTGATCGTCAGGCCGCCCTGATCGCCCTGCACGACGCGGAACTGGCGCTCGATTTTTCGCAGGCTGCCCAGTCGCTGGATCTGGCCGACCGTGCGGCGCTGTCGCTGCAACTGCAGGTGGTGCGCAGCCAGTTGGTGCACCCGGTGGGAGAGGTGCGCTGATCATGGCGCGCTTCCTCCTGCGCACGCTGGGGGCCTTTGGGCAACTCCGGCTCTGGTCCGTGGGGGCGATGCTGGCAGGGGTGACTTCGGCGACCATGTTGTTCGCCCCTGCCTCGGCCCGGGCCGATAGCCGCGCGTTCACGGTGTGTTTCATCAACGGTGTGCGGTCATGCACCTATCTCGAGCTCACCACCACCGCGTTCTTCGACGGTGGTGGTGGTCGCATCGGCACGGGCGTGGAAGTGTTCGTGCGTCATGCCGAAGGCGGGATGGACAACAACGCAGCGGTGATCAGCGCGCTGACCGGATTTCATTTCGCCTATGCCGGTGGCGCGGTGACGCCAAACGGTGCAGCCGATGTGTCTGATGAGCTCGGGCTCACGTCGTCACTGGTGCTCACGAACGATCCTGCGGTTGCGCCCTATCCGCTGTACAGCGACGGCTGGCGTCACACCGCGCGCAGCAGCACGGGCACAGCGGCGAGCCCGGAGTTCGACAACTATCTCGCGTTCACCAATGCGTTGCAGGTGGACAACGGCAATGGTCAGTTGCTCACGCAGTACGTGGGTGGATGTGGCGCCGCATCGTCAGGTGGCACACTCGACGCAGTCTATCAGACAGAACTGTGGACGTGTGGTGATGGTGGCTACCAGTTCCTCACCTTCACCGATGCCTGGTTCGACGCCAACGATGTGCATTCGGTGGGTGTGAGCACCTGGGCGCGGTTTGCCGACAGTGACATTGGTGTTGCCGCATTCTGCACGCGCTATCTCGACACCAACACCAGTTTCGGGGATGCCGACGGCACGTTCACGGCACTCGGTGATGTGTGCAGTGGTGGTGTCGTGGTGGATCCGCCCGTCGACCCGCCGGTGAATGTGCCCGAACCACAATCATTCTCGATGCTTGTTGTAGCCGCGTTGATGCTCGCGCGGCGGCGTACTATGTCACGTCTGGAGGGTGTGTGCTGAGTTATGTCTTGATGTCGGTCATGGCATCGTGGCAGCCCGGTGTTGCGGCGGGCACGGTGTGTGGTGCCCTGCCGACCACCATGCGCGCGGCGCGCGTGCATGTGCAGGGCATCAGCACGACGCTGCGTGTGGATACGGTGGCCACTCCGCGCGTGGCACCAAACACCGTGTTGGTGCGTGTGCATGCAGCCAGTGTGAATCCGGTGGACTGGAAGCTGCAGGACGAAGGCACGCTCAAGCCCATGGCCATTCCCGGTGGAGACTTTGCCGGTGAAGTGGTGGGCGTTGGTGCTGGTGTCACTCGCTTCCGCTGTGGCGATCAGGTCGCCGGTACGGTGGATCAGGTCGAGACGGGTGGCAGCTACGCCGAATACCTCGTGGCACCACTGGACGCGGTGGTGAAGAAGCCGGCGCGCTACAGCATGCAGGAAGCGGCAGCGTATCCGACGGTGGCGATTGCGGCGTGGCGCTTTCTCGTGGCTGGGGCCAATGTGCAACGCGACGAACGTGTGCTCGTGCACGGGGCATCGGGTGGTGTTGGCTCGATGGTGGTGCAGATCGCCAAGGCGCGCGGCGCGGTGGTCATGGGTACCGCGTCGGCGCGCAATCACGACTTTGTGCGCTCGCTTGGTGCGGCACAGATGATCGACTACACCACCACGCGCTTCGAGGACGTGGCGCGCAACATGGATGTGGTGGTGGATGCCGTGGGAGGCGAGACCCTCACGCGCAGCGTGGCGGTGATGCGAAAGGGTGGTCGTCTCGTGTCGTCGGCGGGGTCGGTGCCTGCAGCGACATGCCGCGCGGCGGGCATTGTATGTCCGGCACGCGCGCCGTGGGATGTGCAACGTGGCCTGCAGTATGTGGCACCACTGATTGAAGCCGGACAGCTGCAGGTGCACGTGGACAGTCTGTACACACTGGATGAGATCATGGCCGCGCAGCAGCACAGCCGCAGCGGTCGCACGCGTGGCAAGGTGGTCATCGACCTGCGCGCGCAGGAGACGCGTGGTGCACTCGAGCCATTGCAGGCGTATCTCGATGGCCATGCCACCGGGCGTGGAGAGCGATTCCGTCGTGCCTTTGCGGCGGATGCGATGTTGGTGGGCATCAAGGACGGTCAGTATCGGCAGTGGCCCGCGAGTGAATACATCCGGTCATCGTCCAGCGAACGTACTCCAGCCGATGAAGCGCAGCGGCGTCGGCGTATCGAGTCGCTGTCCATCACGGGCGACGTCGCCTCCGCGGTGCTGGCACTGGACTATCCCGACATGGTGGCGCGCGACCACATGACCCTGCTCAAGCGCGACGGGGAGTGGCGGATCGTGGTGAAGGCCTATCACGCCAGCACACCCACTCGTCCGTGACGTTGCTGGACCGAGGTCACCCGGACTGAACCAGGGCCCCGGCGCACATAGGGCCGGGGCCTGTCATATTTGAGCGGCATTCCCGGTCCCGTCCTCACCGCCGCCCATACTCCCATGTCCGGTCTTCTGTCCGGTCCGATTGTCCGCACGGTCCTGCTGCTCACGGCGTCCAACGTCTTCATGACGTTTGCCTGGTACGGTCACCTCAAGAATCTCAGCGGGCGGCCGTGGATCATCGCTGCCCTGATCAGCTGGGGCATCGCCCTGTTCGAGTACCTGCTGCAGGTGCCCGCCAACCGGATCGGGGCGACGAGCATGTCGCTTTCCCAGCTCAAGATGCTGCAGGAGGCGATCGCGCTGACGGTCTTCGTGCCGTTCGCCGTCTTTTATATGAAGCAGCCGGTGAAGCTCGACTTCCTGTGGGCGGGGCTGTGCATCATGGGGGCGCTCTACTTCATGTTCCGGGGCTCGACAGGCGGATAAAGAGAGGGAGATGAAGGGATGGAATGGTTTCCTGCTTGCCGCTTCGCGGCGAAAACCGCATGAATCGAAGGGAATGAAAGGGAAAGCTCCTGCTGTTTTCCCTTTTCTCCCTTTGATCGCCGCGTAGCGGCCGCTGTTGACCCTTTCAATCCCTGGCCTACCCTTTCAAGGCCGGCTATGTATTCAGTGACTTGACAGCGTTAAGTGAAGTACGCAGATTGAGGCATGAACACCGCTGAAATCAGGAACGCATCGCTGGCCCGCCGGGAACGGCAAAAGGCCGAGACCAGGCAGGCCATCCTCGACGCCGCTCGGGAGTTGTTCGTGGTGGACGGGGTGGAAGCCACCACGATGCGCGCGATTGCAGCCAAGATCGGGTATACGCCAACCGCCATCTACCACCATTTCAAGGACAAGGATGCCTTGATCATGGAGCTGTGCATGGCGGACTTCCGGGCACTGGGTGCGGCCATGTACAGCATCGGTCGCATCGAGGATCCGATCGAACGAATCCGCCGGATGGCCAAGGCCTACGCCGATTTCGCACTGGCCAATGCGAGCCAGTATCGCTTCATGTTCATGACAGATCACGGCCACTCATTCGATGAAGAGGCCGACAAGATCGAAAAATCACCCGAGGAAGACGCCTATGCCTTCCTGCTCGGCGCGGTCGAAGAAGGCATGCAGCGCGACCAGTTCCACACCGAGTTCGATGAACCACACGCCCTGGCCCAGACGTTCTGGAGCGGAATCCATGGAGTCATCTCGCTGTGGTTCACCCACCAGAACAACAGCTACATCAATCTCCGGGACCCCCACCAGGCCGTGGAACGCATCTGCACTATCATGATGCGCGGCACCCTCCGAAACCCGGAGTGACCTTCCGCCGTTAGGTGGATCGCGGTATCGTCGGTCTCTGACCCATCACGTTGCAGGGCGCTTCGGCGCCCTTCTTCATGCACTCACGCTTAACACTGTTAGTCGGCAAAGTCATGTACAGTAAAACGTCGACGTTCAACATTGCCCGCCTCGTGCCGCGCCTGACGCGCGGGCTCGCCATGGGGCTGCTGCTACCAACGCTGCCGACGCTGGTCGCCGCGCAGCAAGCCGCGGAACCTCCAACGGCACGCGCCATCCTCGACGGCTACGTGAGCGAAGCCATCTCGGCCAATCTCGCGCTTGCCCAGCAGACCGCCGCACTGCGCCGAGCCAACGCGGGGGTTCGTGAAGCCAACGGACGTTTCCTGCCGTCGGTGGGGCTCAACGCCCGGTATTCCGAGTTCAGCGGCGTGGTCAACATTGGCGACTTCATCAATCCCGCCTACGCCGCACTCAATCAGCTCATCGGCGAGGAGCGCTTTCCCACCAATGTCGCGGCGACGCTTCCGTTCCGGCAGGAAACGAAGCTCGAAATGACGCTGCCGCTGTTCAATGACGCGCTCTTCGGTGCCCGGGCTGCAGCGCGCGCGCAGCGAGATCTGATCGGTGCTGGGCGCGCCACCGCCATGCGCCAGCTTGCCGCCGATGTGCAACTCGCCTGGCTGGGTTATGCCACGGCCACTCGCGCCGTCGAAACCTTCGAGGCCACCGTGCCGGTGCTCGATGAACACCTGCGTGTGAGCGAGCGCCTCATTGGGGCAGGGCAGGCCACACCCGATGTGTTGTTGCGCGCGCGCGCCGAACGCAGCGAACTGCAGCAGCAACTCGATGACGCGCGTCGCCAGCGGGATGCCGCGCGACGTGCCGTGAACCTGCTGCGCAACCGCGATGCGGACACCGATGTGCGACTCGCGTCGGACAGCACGTTGGTGCAGGCCGACACGCTGGCCGTTGAGGCGCTCATTGCCAATGCCCTCGTACGCCGCGAAGAACTCGCCCAGGCGACGGGCGGCATTCGCCTCGCGCAGGCGCAGGAGCGCGTGGCCACGGCATCGTATCTGCCCAATCTCGCACTGGCCGCGAGCTATGGTGTCCAGGGCAACACCTACCGCTTCGATCGCAACAACGATGTGGCGCTCGCTTCACTTGTGCTGTCGTGGAATCTGTTCAACGGCACGCAGGACGCTGCCCGTCGTGAACAGGCACAAGCCCTGCGCAGTGAAGCGGAATACCGCCAGCAGGAAACCCAGCGCGCCATCCGCATGCAGGTCGACAATGCTGTGGATGCGGTACGCGTCGCGCGCGCCGGCCTCACCACTGCCGACGATCGCCTCAACGCGTCGCAGCGCGCGTTCACGCTGGTGCAGCGCCGCTACGCCGAAGGGTTGGCCACGCCGGTGGACTTCCTGAGCGCACGCACGGCCTTCACGGCCGCCGCCATCAATCAGGTGATCACGCGCTTCGCGCTCGCTTCACGACTCGTGGAGCTCGAGCGCGCCGCCGCCCTGCGCACGCTGCCTCACTGATTCGCACTGACTGCTTCTGACGAACGACACCGACTCCGCACACACCTCCACGAGTCTCTCATGTCCACTGCATATCCTTCGTTGCGGCCCACGACCTATCTGTCCGCCGCACTGCTGCCGCTGCTCGCCGCGTGCTCCGAAAGTGCCGCCAACAAGACGGCTGATCCCGCAAATGCCTCACCGGCCATACCCGTCAGCGTTGCGCAGGTAAGCGATGCCAGCGCCTCGGCCCCCGTGACGGTCACGGGCACATTCGGCTCACGAGACGAAATCCCTCTCGCATTCAAGATCGGCGGCGTCGTGGCACGTGTGCTGGTCGACGAAGGCGCCACCGTGCAGCGCGGCCAATTGCTCGCGGCGCTCGATCTGCGCGAGATCGATGCCGCCGTCGCCAAAGCCCAGGTGGGTGTCGACAAGGCGCAGCGCGATCATGCACGCCTCGAACGGCTCGCCGCCGACAGCGTGGCCACGCTCGCCCAGTTGCAGGATGTCACATCCGCACTCGATGCCGCACGCGCCGATCTCACCACTGCCCGTGTGAACCGTGAGTACGCCACCATCGTCGCACCGGAAGCCGGAATCGTGCTGCGCCGTCAGGGCACACCTGGCAGCACCGTCAGCGCCGGGCAGCAGGTGCTCTCGCTTGGCGGTTCACAGCGCGGTCGCGTGCTGCGCGCCGGACTCACCGATCGGGATGCCATGCGTGTGCGCACCGGCGACAAGGCCAGCGTGCACTTCGACGCCGTGCCCGATCGTACGTTCAACGGCACTGTCGTACTGCTCGGCCGCGCCGCCGATGCGCGCACGGGCACGTTCACCGTGGAAGTGTCATTGAGTGGTGCTGATGCGCTGCCCAGTGGACTGGTTGGGCAGCTCACCGTGCAGGTACGGCCCACGCAACAGGCGAGTGCCGCAAATGCTACCGCGCGTCACGCCATTCCGGTGGACGCGCTCATCGAAGCGGACAAGGACTCCGCCACGGTGTTCACCGTGAAGGGTGGCGCCGAGCCCATCGCACAGGCCGTGCGCGTACGAGTGGCGCAGCTGCAGGGTGACCATGCCACAGTAGATGGTCTCGACGCCGATGCGCAGGTGATCACGCGCGGCGCCCCCTACGTGACCCATGGCGCGCGGGTTCGCATCATCACGCAGGCCACGCTCGACTCGGCGTCGCCCGCGGCCACAGCGAACAAGGGGAACGCTCCGTGAATCCCCTCAGCAAGCTGGCCGAATTTGCCGTGAAGCGGTGGCAGTTCACGGTGTTGCTGTTCCTGATGTTTGCCGCGCTGGGTGTGTCCAGCTGGATGGCCATCCCGCGCGCCGAGGATCCCGACTTCCCGGTGCCCATCTTCACGGTGGTGGCGGTCTATCCGGGCGCTTCGCCGGAGGACATGGAGCAGCTCGTCACCGATCCGGTGGAGAAGCAGCTCAAGACACTCACCGATGTCATCAAGCTGGAAAGCACCAGCTCCGATGGTCTGTCAGTGGTGCGCGTGGAGTTCGACCCCAACGTGGACGCCGAGCGCAAGTACGATCAGGTGGTGCGCGAGGTGAATGCGCTACGTCCGACATTGCCGGCGGCGCTCAACCGGTTGGACATTCAGCGCAACGAAAACTCCGATCTCACGGTGTTTCAGGTCGCTCTCGTGGCACCGTCGGCTCCGTATGCGCAGGTGGATGACATCGCCAAGCGCCTGGAAGATGCGCTGGAACAGGTCCCCGGTGTGAAGCACGCCAAGCGCTGGGCCGCGCCGCCGCGGGAGATGCAGGTGACGCTCGACCTGGGTCGTCTCGCGCGACTTGGCATCACGCCCGCACAGGTCTTGAACGCGCTGGGCAGCGACAACACGCAGATCCCCGGTGGTTCGGTGGACGTGGGCACGCGCCGCTACAATGTGGCTACCACGGGCCGCTACCGCACCGCGGCCGATGTGGAGCGCACGGTGATTGCCGGCGCAAACGGCGCCATGGTACGAGTGCAGGACGTCGCCGCAGTGTCCTGGGGTGATGGCGATGCCGTACACATGGGTCGCTGGAACGGGCAGCGCGCCATGTGGGTCACGGTGGCCGTGCAGAAAGGCCAGAATGTCTCGAGTGTGAAGGAAGCCGTGTGGCAGGTGCTCGATACGTTCGAAGGCACCCTGCCCAAGAGCGTCACGATGGCCCGCGGCTTCGATCAGTCGGAGAACGTCGATCGCCGTCTGGCGCGTCTTGGCGAAGACTTCGTGATCGCCATTCTGCTGGTGCTCATCACGCTGCTGCCATTGGGCACGCGCGCATCCATCATTGTGATGATCTCCATTCCGCTGTCGCTCGCGATGGCGGTCACCATGTTGTACGCCACCGGCTTCTCCATCAATCAGTTGTCCATTGTGGGCTTTGTGATTGCCCTCGGCTTGCTGGTGGACGATTCCATCGTGGTGGTGGAGAACATCGCGCGTTTCCTGCGCAACGGATATTCACGCACCGCGGCGGCCATCGAGGCCACCAAGCAGATCGGCGTGGCCGTTGTTGGCGCGACAGGCACGCTCATCTTTGCCTTCCTGCCACTGCTGTTCCTGCCTGGGCTTGCGGGCAAGTACATCCGCTCGTTGCCCATTGCGGTGGTGTATGCGGTGCTGGCCAGTCTGTTCGTATCGCTCACCATCATTCCGTGGCTGGCCAGCCGGCTCATGCCACGCACCGAGTCGGAGCACGGCAACCGCGCGCTGCAGTGGCTCGACGGTGCCATTCACCGCACGTATGCGCCCCTGCTGGGCCGCGCGATGGCGCGTCCCTGGACCACATTGGGCCTGTCGGCGTTGCTTGTCGTTGGGGCGGTGGCGCTCGTGCCGGCCGTGGGTTTCTCCCTGTTCCCCAAGGCGGGCACCCCGCAGTATCACGTGGATATTGCCACACCCGACGGTACGTCGCTGGCCGAGACCAATCGCGCAGTGCGCTACGCCGAGGGTGTGATCGGCACGCATCCGTCTACCCGAGCCGTGCTGGCCAATGTGGGCAAGGACAACCCGGCCGTGTACTACAACGTGTTTCAGCGCGCTGAGGCACCCAATCGGGCCCAGATGCTCGTATTGCTCAACGCGTACGACAACGTGCGCACGCCTGTGATGCTCGACTCGTTGCGCGAGAAGCTGGCGCTGTATCCGGGCGCGCGCATCGAGCTCAAGGAGTTCGAGAACGGCCCGCCCATCGATGCGCCCATCGCCATGCGCGTTGAAGGCACCGACCTCGATACACTGCAACAGATCGCCGCGCGCTACGAGAGCGTATTGTCGAGCACCGAGGGCACGCAGTATGTGAACAACCCCGTGCGACTGCGTCGCTCGGACCTGCAGCTCGTCGTGGACAAGCAGAAGGCCGGGTTGCTGGGTGTACCGAGCGCCGAGGTGGAGCGCACGTTGCGGCTTGGCATTGCCGGGCTCGAGGCCGGGAAGATCCGTGCCGACAATGGCGAAGAGTATCCGCTCATGGTGCGCATCGCGCATGAGGGTCGGCCGGCACCGGAGGCGCTGGACCGCATCTTCGTGAGCAGCGTGACCGGGGCGATGGTGCCGCTGTCGCAGCTTGCCACCACGCGCTTCGAAGCGTCGCCCACCACCATCGATCACAAGGATCGGCAGCGCAGCGTCACCGTCACCAGCTACGTGCGTTCGGGCTACAACACCGACGCCGTGACACGCACCGTGATCGCACGTCTCGATTCCATCGCCCTGCCGGCGGGATACACATTGCATCCGGCCGGTGAAATTGAAAGCCGCGAGGAGAGCTTTGGCGGTATCGGCAGCGCCATCATCGTGGCGGTGTTTGCGATTCTGGCCATCCTGGTGCTCGAGTTCCGCGACTTCCGCACCACGCTGGTGGTGGCCTCGGTGATTCCGCTGGGTGTGGTGGGTGGCATCGTGGCGCTGTTGTTCAGCGGCTACACGCTGAGCTTCACGGCCATGATCGGCTTCGTGGCGCTGGTGGGTATCGAGATCAAGACGAGCATTCTGCTTGTGGACTTCACCGATCAGCTGCGCCGGGAAGGTGTGCCACTCGATGAAGCCATTCGCCGGGCCGGTGAAGTGCGCTTCCTGCCCATCGTACTCACCACCTTCACGGCCATTGGTGGTCTGCTGCCGCTCGCCGTGCAGGGATCGGGGCTCTATTCACCACTCGCGTGGGTCATCATTGGCGGTCTGGTATCCAGCACGCTCATCGCGCGCCTGGTGACACCCGTGTTGTACAAGCTGCTGGCGCCCGCGCTACACGATGAAACGACGGAGGCCGAACCGATGCTGGTCGGTCCGGCCTCCGTGTCACCGGCGATGCCGGGGGTTACTTCGGCTTGATCGTGAGATCGTTGATCACCTTGTAGCCCACAGCCTTCGCGGTGGCGACTTCCTCGGCCAGCTTCTTCTGGTCTTCAGTCGGTACGGTGCCGCGGAGCGTCACGGTCTTGAGGTCCTCGTTCGTATCGACGTTGACGTCACTGGCGTCGATACGCGAGTCGGTGGTGAGCGCGGTCTTCACCTGACCGGTTTCCAGCGCGCCTTCCATCGAGTTGCCCGCGTCCGCGGCCATCTCGGCGGTCTTGTCCGCCGCGTTCTCCGCGTCCTGCTTCGCTCCATCGGCTGTATTCCCGCAAGCGGCCGTCATGGCGAGGACGGCCAACGTTCCGAGTACCTGGCGTGTGTTCATGCGAATGCTCCTGTCTGGAGGGACTTCGTGCGTTGTCGTACGAAGCGCAGCGGATTGCGCCGCTGTTTCAGTACGACCCACGCCAAATCACGAAGATCCGGTGTTTTGGTGATGTTGAGCACCAATGCACCACATTGCCCATCTTCTGGAAGCGATGTCAGCCGTCGGTATCCATCTGCGCGAGGCGGTCACCGAGCTCGGCAAATCCGCGCGCGGTGGCGAGCATGCCTGGCGTGCTTCCGTCATCCATGCGCGCATGCGCATCGGCGCCACGCGCGATCAGCAGGTCGCACAGCGCCTGATCACCGCGCGATGCTGCGAGATGCAGCGGGGTGATGGCATGTGCGCCGCGCGCGGACACATCGGCGCCGGCAATCACCAAACGCCGAACAATGGTGGCGTTGGTGGCACCGGCCAGCGCCGCATGCAGTGGTGTGTTGCGCGTGGCGTTGGTGCTCAGCGCATCCAGTGGCGCGCCGTGATCGATGAGCAGGGCCACGGCGTCCACCTGACCGAAGAATGCAGCCAGATGCAACGGTGTCCATCCATCACTGCTGCGGCGCACACGGGCATCGTCATCGTCCTGGATCGCCGTGCGCAGCGCTTCCACATCACCGAGTGCGGCCGCTTCGGCGGCATCGGGGGCCCGGCCATGCAGCAGTAGCGGCGCGAGATCGGCAGCGCCGAGATAGCAGGCATGCAGCACCAGCGATTCACCACCGGCAGCGCGATACGTCGCGATGACGGGGGTATCGCGAAACATCTGTTCGATGGTGGCGCGATCGCGGCCGCGGATGGCGGTCAGCAGTGCTTCAGGTGCCGTGGGAACCATGCGACCGTGATGGAAGGGTGTGTCCTTGCTCAGCCAGGGCGTGTGACGGCGGCATCACGCAGTCGCGCAATCGCCTCGCGGGCTTCACGCAGCTGGGGTTGCAGCGGGTCTTCGGCTTCCTGCCAGAGCGCGAGAAAACGTTCGTACGCTTCGACGGCCTTGGTCTTGTCGCCGAGCTGTTCGTAGAGCTTGCCGCGCAGCGCGAACTGCCGCACGTACACGGCCCAGGTGATATCCAATCCGTCGTTGCGCTGGAAACGCGCCGGATCGATGGCTT